>NZ_JAEHBX010000047.1:0-40439 GCF_016483395.1 Bacillus cereus group sp. N21 | reverse complement strand
GTCTCGTGGGCTCGGAGATGTGTATAAGAGACAGGAACTAATTTATGTATTAACAGATTCTATTATAGTAAAATGCTTCGTATTGCAAACGCAGAATAGGGAGGTACATCACAACGACAAAGCCAATTACCTTATTCTAAAAGAAAGCATATTCACATTTAAGTGAAAACTAATTTTATTAATTAAACTAGACTTAACAAAATTATGTATGAATTAAAAGAACAAAAAAATTAACAAATCATAAAAAATGAATACCTAAAATCCTACGTTTATTAAGTACTCAAATAGACATGTTTTGATGCCTTGTAAGAAGGAAACTCGTGTTAATTTGTTTTGTCACAAAAATCCCCTTATGTAAAACAACCTCTAATTAACAATATTTTCACTGTTTATCTAAAAGAGATAATTACAATGGAAATTGGTTTGAAATTTTTTCTTAAATAGCAACCTCTGAATAAAAAAGAAAGAACATATCTTAAATGGTAACTTTTTATACAAATACAAGTATTAGGGAATTATAAGCCGAGTAATTAAATAACAAAGAGTTTAAACGATAATCCACAAATACATAATCACACTGACTAAACTCCAAACTAGACATGAAAAATGCTCCCAAAATCCATTCTCAACTACTGTAATTAGGAATGAATTTTAGAAGCACCTAAAAATTTATATTAAAACATATCAAATAACTTACAATGGATTCGTTTTTTTAACCTTTAATTCCAGAATCATTTTAGCTATTTTTTCTAATATTATTACGCCCTTTTGTATATTTTATTTTTATTGTAGGATTAGCAATTTTTATTCCCATAGGAGTCGAGCTTATTGTAAAATACTGACCAATTTTAACTCTATGTATTACAGAATACTCTTTACACAAAAAATTAATAATTAAATGCTCATGTCATATAATATCTACTATAATAAGCATTATTTTTTATCTTGAACTGTATACTTCACTTAATATTCGTTATTAATGTGACACTACAAACATTAAGCACTAATAACTTGCGCTGTAAATAATTTTTTATATTGAGTGGAATTATTCATAAGTTCTTCATGCGTTCCACAGCCTATAACTTGTCCGCTTTGCATTACATAAATTATATCTGCATTCTCAATAGTTGATAGACGATGTGCAATAACAATAGTTGTACGACCTTGACGCAGCTTATCTAATCCCTTTTGTATGGAAGATTCAGTTTCTACATCAAGTGCAGAGGTTGATTCGTCAAGAATAAGAATATCAGGATCCTTCAAGATAGCACGTGCAATAGCTAATCGCTGCCTCTGTCCCCCAGATAGTGAAACTCCTCTCTCACCAACCATTGTATCATAGCCCTCAGGTAGTTCTTTAATAAAACTATCAATCTGGGCAACTTTACAAGCCATACGTAATTGTTCCTCTGAAATTGCTTCAAGCCCCATAATCAAATTCATTCGAATTGTATCTGGAAAGAAATAGGGTTCTTGAGAAACCATCGCAACACGACCTAACCATTCTTTTGTTCGAATATCTTGTATCTTAGTTTTGTTAACTTTAATTACACCAGTGGAAGGAGCATACAAGCGAACTAACAGTTTAGCAATTGTTGATTTTCCACATCCACTTGGCCCAACAATGGCTATTTTTTGACCTACTGGAAATTTCATAGAAACGGATTGTAAAACATTATGGGAATCTTGTTGATATGCAAAATCCACCTCGTTTAAGGCTATACTTTGAATCGGTTCTTCTAACATAAGCGAACCGTCTTTAATTATTTTTGCATTTAGCACATCATTAATTCGATCAATTGATGCTTTACGATTATATAGTTTAATAACAAAATTAAATACGTCTTGATATCCTTGTACTAATTTTGAAGTGTATTGGTAAATAACAACAAATAATCCTATAGAGATGTTACCTTGTATAACTTCGAACGCCCCGTATCCAAGAACCGCTAGATTTGCCCCCCACTTTAGAGGATCTGTGAGGAATGAAAGTTTATTTTGAAACTTTACTTCTTTTATTCCTGAAGCTAACAATCTTTCAAATAATCGATTATAATTCTTCAATTCCCACTGTCTACGATGATATGCCACTACTTCCCGAGTAGAGGAAACACCTTCTTCAATATGTACAAATAGTGCAGACTTATTTTCTTGTACCTCTCTAGAAATTTTTTTTCCTTTTGGCCCTAACTTAGTACTAACCAAATAGTAAATAACACTTATTAAAAAAACAATTAATAATAGAACAGGACTAGTATAACCAATAATTCCTGTTAGAAGGACTACTGTTAGGATTGACTGTATGCCCTGAGGGATATTAAGTGCAATTGTATCAGCTATAATTGCAACATCATCATTAAATTTATGCAAATATTGTGTTGTCGGGTTCTTAAGGAAATCGGCCATTGATATCTTTTGTAGCACCGAAAGCATTCTCTCTTGGAGTGAATTATGAATTATAATTTCATTTTTGCGCATCACGTAAGGTGATACTGTAAACATAATGGCATATCCAATAAATGCTATAGCAAACAACAAAATTACTAAAAAAAGTTTGCCGTATTGTTGTTGCAATAAAACATCATCAATTAACCATTTTTGAAGACCTATCATTGAAAGGTTAGCTACTGATTCTAAAATTACTAAAAAAATAGATAGTACAAACATCCACTTTAATTTTTTTATATACTCGAACACTAAACCTAGATTTTTCACACAATTACCTCCCCTTTAGACGAGATACCTGATGCCAGTTTATAGAATCTCCCTCGTTGTTCCATCAATTCCTGCCAACTGCCTGATTCAATAATTTTTCCTTCTTCTATAAATACAATTCTATCAAAATCTTTGATTGTAGATAGACGATGTGCAATGGTTATAACTGTACGATTTATTAACAACTTGTTAAAAGCTGATTGTACTTCTTTTTCACTTATATTATCTAGCGCGGATGTCGCTTCATCTAAAACTACAATTGAAGGATTTTTAACAATCATACGAGCGATAGCAATTCTCTGTTTTTGACCACCTGAAAGCTTGAAACCACGTTCACCAATATGAGTATCATATCCTTTATCCAGCTGCATAATAAATTCATGACAATGCGATAACTTTGCAGCTTCATATATCTCAGCGTCAGTAGCATCTGGATTACCAAATCTTATATTTTCTTTAATGCTAGTGTTAAAGAGATAGGTTTCTTGGAAAACAAACCCTATAGAGTCACGTAACTGTGCAAATGAAAGGTCCCGTAAATTAATGCTATCCAAATAGATATTACCTTGCTGTGGATCATAAAAACGACCTATTAGTTTGAGGACAGTAGATTTGCCACCACCACTCTTTCCCACCAATGCCACTCTTTCCCCAGCTTTAATCTTCAAGTTAAATTCCTGTAGCACACATGGACGCTTAGAATATCCAAACCCTACATTGCTAAATGTGATTTCCCCAAGAACATTTGAAATTGAAGTAGGCTCTGTTGGTTCAATAACTTCAGGAATCCTCTGCATAAAAAGATATAATGGCTCTATTTGATACATTAACATTCGTTGTTCCGTAATCGCTGTGACAATAGAAGTCAAAATATGCATTGCTGAAAAATAATACAAAATATATGCAACAAATTCTCCAGTACTTAATGATCCGTTCTGTACTAAAAGTGCCCCACATAAAAAGGTAGCAATTGCACCAATATAATAAGAAAGACGGCGATTTGTTCCTCTGAGATATGCGAAGAAAATAGCTTTCTCATAATTTGTTTTCAATTGACTATGTAAATTTTGAACCCTTTTCAAATCCCAACCTACATGCCCAGATGTACGATTTTCTCCCATTGATGCTAAGCTCTCGTAGAGTTTTTTTTGTAAACTTTGAAAAGTTTGTGCATTTGTACGGCTATATGTAGATGCTTTCCTTTCCAGAAATGGTCCGAAAATATAATAGAAAAGAAAACTAGGTACAATAATTAATGTAAGTAGTACTGAAATTTGTAACATAAAACATAAAGATACTAGCGTAAATATCGTATGCTCAATCGTCGTCGGTAAGTATTGTCTATATATTTTTTGAACTGCCTGCATTTGTGTGTTCATAAAGGAAAGCGTCTCTCCTACAGAATGTTGTTCAAAATATGCAAATCCAAGATCACGTAACTGTTTGAATGCTGCGAATTGCGAATCTCTAGAAGATTTTTCAATCAATTGACGTTGCCAGAGATTTCGTACTGCACTTAGTAAAATACTTATTGATACAAGCCCAAACATTATAAAAAAGACATATCCTAACTGTTTTTTATCTTGTAAAGGCAATATTGTGTCAATAATATATTGAATAAGTTTTGGAATTGCTAATTCACTAGAGGTGATTAACAACCCACTAAGTATAATCAGCAAAAGCTTCCATTTATATGGTTTTAAAAAAGATAAGGTCCATTTATAGATTTTTAATGTTTGACTCCGTTTTAAAGTGAGCTTATTCATTCTTGCTATCCTCCCCCAAAAAATATACAGAACATTATTATATATAAAACTTTAATGAAAATTGTTCCAATTCTATGAACAGATTAATATAATCTTTCCTCCTAAAATAGTAAGAATCATTAAATTTCTCCAAAGAAATAGACAAGTTTTTGACTAAAAACTTGTCCATTTCTTCAATAATTATTATCATTACATGTTAACTTTAATCATGTTAACTTTAATCATGTTTACCTTAATTAAATTCTCTTTTCTCATTATAATCACCTCCCTATACATAATTGTAACTTAATATGACAGTGTTTACAATAATTTTCTGTTTTTTTAAAAGATTGAAATTATTAAAAAGAAATAAAGTAAAAATATTTTAGATCCCGTACATATTTACAAATACTTTACATCTTTAATATAGTAGCACTACTAAATTTAAAGGATCTTGTTATATATTTATATTAAATCAAAGGAAAACTATGATTTAAAACGAAAATTTATCATTTGATTATAAATTTTACATCGATCAAGTTTTTAACTCTTTATTTTTCAAACGTAATGGCAAAAATATGTATAAATGGATTATCTTCGAATCGAATCTGATTGAAATCCACATCATTCACAAAATCGATACAATAGTGCCATAAACGCGGACTAAAATTATAGTTTTTCCCATTAATAGAATGTACATAATCTAAAGTTAATGCACATTGATCTGAAAAATCAGGGTTTACAGAAATAATGTCACTGAGATGTACGCAACACTTAAATACTTCTATTCTATCTTTCAAAAAATAGACATCCTCATAAAAACTTCCATTACTAGAAGCACCAAAAAAATGAGCTCTTCTTGCTGTTATATTCTCAATATCTATAGTTTGACCCATCATCTCCAAATTATCTCCTGCTTCATAATAAGTAAAATGAAAAGGTACTCCATTAGATTCAAAAAACTCTCTACTCATTAATACCTCAGCAGGCAAAGAAGATTGTCCAAGAGTAAGATTTCCTTTATTACATTCCCCTTCATAAGTCATTCCACGATTATTTACAAAAGGTCCTATATCTAACTCTATAAAGCGTCCTATATTACTCATTCCTCTCATATTAATTATTTACAAATGTGATGTCGAAAGCACATGCAAATAATTCTTTAGTTCTTTTACCACTATCTTTTCTAATTCATATGCCTTATCAAATCGTTTAGAAACTCGCTCTTCCATACCATCTAACCTTTTGCTTACAAACATCCGTGCAATGAGATTAGCTAGAACGGCCCAACATTGATATGCATCTTGATAGCTTTCAATTAATGCCTTACTTTCTTCTTTATCATCAAAGCTTTTTAAAAATGTAGCAAGATGGTAACGAGAGTTTGCAATATCTTTAAGCCCTGTAAAATAGCCATCTAATACTGGCCTAGCTGTGTTGAAGTCCTCTTTAAAAATTTGCATAAAATGCTCTTTCATATGGGGAATGGATTGTAACCCTACCATAGTATCTTCAAATTCAAGTTGAATAGTATGGCCTTCCATAGCCTTTAAATTTTCATCTAGAACACTAACTATATCTACCTCATTTTTAAAATTAACCTCTTTAATAAATTTATATACATTTTCCTGGCGTGCCGTATTTTTATAAACAGAATAGGCAGCCTTCTTAAATTGAGCTTTACTTAGTTTCCCGTAATAATGATAAAAATGGTCACAAATAATTAAATCATCTTCTTCTGCCTTTATTACTTCAACAATATGATACTCATGTTCTCTTTGATAATAGTGGCAATAGGGTAGTTCAAATACATCAAGAGAAGCAGCAAAAGTTGTGTCTAAAATATTCTCTTCAAAAACTTTTTTCACATATTCCTCATAATCACCATAGGGATATGAATTTTTTTCTAATTTAATTCCGTTATATTTATATATATCCTCAGCAAGGATACGAAAAGAAGACATTAAGATTAACTCATTATCTGTATTACCAAATATTAAACCTGCTTGTTTCCATATCTGCTCTACCGGTATTTTATGTCGTGATAGCATCGCAGCTGTAACTAATTGAGAACAATTATGATAATTACTTTTAAAAAGCGGATTCTTTAAATTCATTACTCTAAATACCTCCTCTCTTTCCTTATACCCAGCGTTTTTTTAAAGAAATGATTCCTAATTCTTTTTTTCCGATTACTTCTTTTAATAAATCTTCCGTCGGTGGATGAAATGTAGCTGCTCGTACATCACGATATAGACGTTCTAATAAATCACCTTTATCTAACGATTTGAAACCCACAATTTGCATTGCCATGTAAACTATTTCGTTTGCTATCTTAGTAACAAATTGTTTAGCAATCAATGTTTGAGTATATAAGTCATTAGTAAATTTCCCGCTATTTAATTCCCTATCGGCTTGTTGTGCAGAACTTAATAGTTGTGCTTTTGAAACTTCTAACTTGATTTTCATTTCAGCTATTTTATATTGCACCCCGGGTAAGAAAGCTAAAGGTTTATTAGATATTCGATCACGCTTCTTTTCCACAACCTTTAGAACATGATTATACGCAGACTGTGCAATTCCATGGTAGACTGATACAAAAGCTAAACGAAACCAGTAAATTAGATCCTGAGTATCTTCGATAGCATACCCTTCTCGCCCTAATAAATAATTATCCGGTACAAAAACATCATTGAAATAGACATCATGACTCATAGAAGCACGCATACCAGAATAATTCCATGACTCTTTAACAGTTACCCCCTCACTTGGGATTTCAGTTAATAACGCTGTCAAACCATATGGAGTTTCCTTCTTTAAATCCGCTTGGAAACAATAGATTGGCAAATATTTAATACGTGGACACCCTGTTACAGTGGGCTTAAATCCATTTATTATATATCCTCCCGGTACCTTCCTAGCCTTAATAGTTGTTAAACTCTCAATTTGTTCTTTATTAAACATAAATAATACATTGGGATCACTAACTGAAGCAATAAATTCACCATTCTCCCTAATGTCTTTAAATACAATATTTTTTTGCTCTTCATTAAGAATTTGCTGGAATCCACCCAATGAGTAGTAGTGCATGGCTAAAGAAAGTCCAGTAGAGGAACATCCTTCAGACAGCTTAATTATTAATTTTACAATTTCTTCAAAACCCATACCTAAACCACCATAATCTCTCGACATATTCGCAATATGTAGATTTTCATCTACAATATCATCAAAATTTCGATGTGGAAATTCTGGTTTTCCATCATAATCTTTAGCACGCTGAAAAAAGTTTTTTGATAAATGTTCTAATATCGATATATTATCATTAATCATTTAACCTCTCCTATTCGAACAATTGAATATTTTGTCTTAGTAACAAATCTTCTGGCTCTCCCTTCTCACGAATAATCAACTCTCTCCCCTCAAGGAACAATAATTCCATAGGTGTAGGATGTCCCAAAAAATGACACGGACTATATGAAAGCCCATAAGCCCCTGATTTTTGAATACACAGGACATCTCCTTTTTCTGCCACAGGTAATTGAACATTACGCCCTATTAAATCTTCTGGCGTACAGAGTGGTCCGACCACTGAGACCGTTTCAGATCCTTTAAGTTCACCTGATTTTTTTAATAAACTCATTGGATAATTATTACGAATAACTCGCCCTCGAAATGTCACAGCTTGATGATGATGTAATCCTCCGTCTGTCACTAAAAATTTTTCTCCTTTTGATTCCTTTACATAGGTAATTCCTGTTAAATAAGCTCCACTCTCTGCCAGTAAGTACCTACCACTTTCTAAAATATAGCGTGTACGAGGAAAAATCTTCTTGTTTTCCATGATGAGAAGATTTAATCCATTTGCTACCTCTTTAAAATCAAGTTCTTTTTCATTTTGAAAATAAGGTATACCGAAACCTCCACCCAGATTAATCATTTCACAAGTCAGTTCGAATTTTTCTAAAATTTCTTTCGCTAAATTTATAGTATATGCAAAAGAATCAAGAATAGAAGAAGCTTGTAGAATTTGAGTACCAGAATAAATATGGATTCCTTTGAAATGCAATTGATTAGAGGTCGCAATAAATGAAAAAATTTCATCAATTTTTGATTCATCAATACCAAATGCCCGTGGAACTCCACCCATCTTAATTTTTGCACCCGATTTAAAGGAATCTGGGTTAATTCGAACACCAATTGAAACCTTCTTCTCTTTTTCAAAAGCTAAAGTTGCGATTTTCTCTAATTCTTGAATTGACTCCACAATTATGCAATAAATATTTTGTTCAATGGCATAAGCTAGCTCATTTTCTCTTTTCCCTGGACCAGAAAAAATAATGTTATCAGGAGTATATCCTACTTTTAATGCCGTCTTCAATTCACCAACTGATGCTACTTCTATGCCGGTACCCCATGAGCGAAAAAGCGATGCAATACTTGCATTAGAATTTGCCTTAAACGAAAGAAAAATATCAACAGCGGAATTAAGCTGACTACGAACACAATTATAATGGCTTTTTAAAAAATCCCCGTCATATACATACATCGGGGTACCATATTGAACACATTTTTCTAATAAGACACTATTATTTATTAACAATAAGCTCCCTCCTTTCTTTAAAAAATAGAAAAATTATTTTGCATAAAACGAGATGTCATTTTCTCTACATTTTTACGTTGTTTTCCATAAAACAGGATGAATACACGGTAGTACGTCCTAATCTCTGTTGTGAATTTTCCAAAAGTATAGATTAAAAAACCATCATCCGCTTCTGGTTCTATTACGCATTCTAGTTTCTTTCTAATTGAATCGAAGGAATGCTCTTCTGTTAGTTCAAATCGTACAAATCGACTTTCTATATAGGTATATTTCAAACTTAATTTTGTAATTAATGATAATAAGTAAGTAGCTTGCGTAAAACGAGCATTAAATTCAATTATAGGAAATAACTTTCCCTCTCTATCAAGTACTGAATCTATGCCTAATATCCCTCGATAACCATCCTCATACAATAGTTCACCAATTTTTATTATATCTAATTGATAACGTTCTAATAAATCATCGTCATATCGTGGGGTATAATTTGTACCAGTATATACTCCGTTTTCATCAATTATTTGCTCAGTAATTGCTAGAAGATGACATCCTTCATCTTGAATTAACAACTGTGAATTAAGAGAACGGTCAATTGTATGCCAACCTTCTAGTAAAAATTCGAAAGCATGACCACGACGTTGTATAAAACGAAGCAAACTAAAAAACTGTTTTTCATTCTCTAAAATCCTTAATCCCTTTCCTGAAGAACCATACGGAATTTTAAGTACTACTTTTTGAAAACCTTCTTCTCTTAAAACTTGATAAGCATGTTGTAAGTCTTCTGAATTGTAACAAAAAAACCCCCTAGTCACAGGAATATTATGCGTTATTGCCCATTTCCGCGTGTTAAACTTATTATTCAGGTATTTGACTAGTTTAGGGCTTGAGCCAAAGATTGAAAAGGTATTGATCTGTTCTTCATTAAATATATTTTCTGAATTGATATATGGGATTAGAATTCCTGAGCCCTGCTCATTTTCTAACCCCTCTAAATTTTCAGATATACGACGAAATTGAGGAAGTATTATACCGTTTTCTTCTAAGTAGGAAAGAAATATTGGATCCGGATCATGCCTTAATATCACACAGTCTTCTGCTCGTGCCATAAAGAATAATTGTTGTTCTTGTTGTTTAACTAGTTCCCACTGTTGTAAATCCTTAACTGTGGGGAATACTTTCGAATTATTCCATTCTTGTTCCTGATTTATGTTGTAATACCATACTACGTTATCCACCTGCATAAAATTAAACAAGATCCACGGATCAATTAAATTTGTCATTTTTAAATTTTTCCTTCAATTAATTCAACAATTTTGCTAACTGTATCAAAGTTACTAAATATCAACTCTTCATCTTCAAACGCAATATTATAATAATCCTCTAATTCAACAATTAACTGTACCGACATTATTGAATCAAGACCATAAAAAGAGAGATTTTCATTAAATTGAACTGGTTCTTTTAATTCTAGTATCTCTACTAGTTTATCAGTTATAATTTGAACGATACTATCTTTAGTTTGTGGCTCCATTATTTATTCTTCCCTTCATATACTCATTAAAATATTTACTTGTTTAGCTCTGCTACTCGATCCATATTAAAAAAGCGCTTTACAATAGGATCTTCCCATTTATGAACGGCATTCGAACTATCAAGTACTTCTGATAGATAATCTATTGATTCTGGTCTCAACGCCTCCAATAGTTTTTGTGGAATTATATCTGGAAAAACCTCATTTACATAATGAAGAGCAAAATATATTTCTTTCTCAAACCCATATTTTTTTATTCGTCCAATAAATGTATCAATATTAAAGCAAAATCTCTTGTTAACAAATAAGCCATATATATCTACCATTTTATATAGCACCAAATCCTTCATAATTTGAACTTCACTACGATAAATTGCTTCCTTATAGAAATGCATACATACAAAGAACAGCATGTCTTCTTCTTGCAATGCCCACATAGGAAATTTTCCGTTGACTAATACCTTTACTCTTCTATTCAGCATTTCTTTTACAATATCTTCTGTACGATTACGCGACATTAGGTCTACTGAAAACTGAACGTCCACTTTATGACAATCGAGAAAAACACAGTCGGGTGTTGCCATCATATATGGATATGTTTGATGCGAATTCATCTTTAAGTAGAGTACTTCATTGCGTTTAGCTAGATTAATTGAGTTAGTATCGTAATTCCACGATCCTTGTACATACCCGAGTTCATTTAGGATTTTCCCAACCTCTGGTAATTTATCAAGTGAAATTAATAAGTCATTATCATTAAACATTCGCAATCCAAAATCTTCATATGCCCATTGAGCAATAATGCTTCCTTTAACCAGAGTATACTCAACACCACGATTTTCAAACTCTTTGAGCATCTGATAGTTTAATTCTATATTTTCGAGAGCTGTTTGATATTGTCCTTTATACATAATTTCCAATGATTTCAAAAAATATGTTGCTTTAAAATTCTTCCTCTCGTGAATAGCATGATCACGTATATTTTTCCACGCAATTCCAGAGGTTCGGTGGACTTGCAACATACCGAGTACTAGATTCCAGTCCAACACTGCATATAATAGCTTTTTCAAATTCTCGATTTCTGTTTTATTTAGGCTTAGTTTTGACAAGAGTAGTACAAGCTGTTCCTCTTGTGATAAAGTATTATGCAAAAATTTCTCCTCCCTTTTTCTCAAACAACTTTTCTGGCCAACAAGCGTCATCTTTGCCATATTGATTTAAAAATACCTGCAACCAACGATCAATACCGAAAGCTACACAACCAGATTTTAGATTTTCTCCATATTTGTTTGTAATATCGAAACTTTTACATAACGTATCATCACAGTAATTGAAAGACGCAATTGAACTTGATTCACCGTTTGTTACTGCAACTAATTCATATTTAGCGTTTGCCATCTTCTGATACGTTACTTTATCCATATCTTCATAGAAGAAGAATGGATCGCTTGCAGTGACTACTTTACCATTTAAATTAAGGTCGTTGAATAAATTCCATACTTCATCTAAAATTTCCATACGTAAATCCAGTATTTGTTCTTCTGAACCAATAAAGACAATTTCTCGCATTGTAAACTCGAGCTTTCGCAAAGGATTCAAACGCCATTGAATTTCGTGTCGGAAACAATTTCCTTTTGCAGTGATTATTTTTGGACTTGTGAACTGCTGATTTGTCCATTCTGAATAACAATGGTAGCAAACACAAGGTTGAAGGAAACGACCACTGTCTTGAAAATGACCTGCATGAAAGCCATTTCCTTCTTGGCGAATACTGTCGATTATCTGATAGTTATGTGGAATTTCAAAAACAGCAAAAATGTTCTGAGGAAAATTAGTATGATATTTACACTTTTCCATTATTTCATTCGTTAATGTTACAGGATATTGTCGAAGCGTCGCTCCTGCATTTCGGGCAATTTCAATGAACTGCTGATCAAAAAATTCAAGTAATTTCAACTCTAATTCTCCATAAAAGGCTACATCAGCAACTTTTTCTGCAGAATAGATATGTTGTTGATCCATTGATAAATTAGACTTCAGTTCTTTTTCATTCAAAAACTTCCACCTTTTAGAACTTTCCGATAATTCACTGTATGATAACTGAAAATTTTCAATATTTTCATCCTTAATAAGTTCAACTTCAATTACTCCTTCTGATTCAAGAAATTGTACAAATTGAATATTAGGTGATAAATAGGCTATCCGTTCTATAAACTCTGATAAAAATTCTTTTTTTAAATGGCCCGGTATTGGAAAATGAATTTTCATTGTAACCTCCATGTAATTTATAATTAAGATTATTTATACTTCTAGAGGATTATAATTATCTTAAAGATAGCTATACCTATTAAATTATTTATTTGAATGTTTTATGTAGAAATTTCCCTATAGGTTGGTCCAGATGATAATCACAATGTTCTACTGCATCTTTATGACTTTTTTCTACTGCAATACCTATTTTACAATTTCGAAGCATATTACGGTCATTATAACCATCACCAAAAGCAACTATATGTTGAAGGCTTGTCTCATCAAAATGTTCACGCAAATGTTTTTTTAGTGCGACTGCTTTGCAAGTATTACTAGGCGTAATTACTACTGTATTTAAATAATCAATATATGCAACATTACAAGCAAAACGTTTCGTCAGCATAGACAAATCTATTTTATCCGGAGGAAAAACGAAAATGTTCGTTATTCCTCCAAAATTTTGTTGATTAAAATTAACTACATGTATATAATTTCTTGGAACCATATAAATCATTGAGTACTTCAAAACAGCTTGTCTATTAGAGGCATAGTGCTTTCCATCTGCTTCAATTACAAATTCTGCTTTATCATGCAACAAACTATATATAAATGGAAACAGCATGCTAGACAATACGCTCTTTATTGTTAACGATCCTGTACCTCTATGAAAAAACACATTCCCATCATTAAGAATTACAATATCATTAAACATTTTTAAAAATTCTTTTTCTAAACGTAGACCACGAAATGAATCGTACGTACGCCCTGTTATAATGATAGGCGTAATAGACTTACTGACCAGTAGTTTAATCCCTTGATTCACTCCATCAAATAGCTTTCCCTTTTCATCTAATATTGTTCCATCCAAATCAAACGCAGCATACTTAATTCCCTCAAACTTCAATACCATTCTTCCCTTCTTCAAATTAATAATTAATTATTTTGTAGTCGGAGATTACTGATATTTACAAACTCATTAAACATTTTTAAGCTATTTGATTCAGTCGTACCAATACGTGGACTTTTGAATAGAAATGGACATACCTCATCAATTACACCACTTAGATTTTTATCTTTAGCAAATTTCGCTACACGTATTGCATTTGCCATAACACCAGCTGAGTTAGGGCTATCTTCCACCTGCATGCGAACTTCAAATGAAATTGGTGAATTTAAAATTGATTTTCCTTCTAATCGTAAATAACAAACTTTATTATCACCAAGGTATTCTACATAACCATTAGGACCTGCCGCTACATTACTCGCATCAATACCTGCTGCAAACAATGCTTTTCGCTTCGATTTTTGTTTACTCACGGAACGATTTGAATTAGATAAATTCAAAAAGTCTGTGTTACCACCAAAGTTAAGTTGATAAGTATTGGTAACTTCTATACCGCGAGATTGTAATAACTCAATCAAAGCTGTATGTAATGTTGTTGCTCCCATGTGGCTACGAATATCATCTCCTAATAGCGGTGTACCACTTTCTTCAAACATTGTTACATATTCTGGGTCGTTTGCAACAGGCTCCGGTGTTGCATTAATAAATGCAGTATTTGATATAGAACATGCCTTTGCATATGAACGAACCGCATTATAAGAACCCGTTGGCAGGTAGCAAATTAATACATCTGCTTCCACTTTTTTTAAGCGTGCTGCTACATCAGTAATATCTACTTTTAACGTCTCAGGATGAGCTTCAATAATTTCTTCCATATTTCCTTCCAGACCATCATACAACGGACCAGGCTCTACGCTTACATCTTGAAAAGGAACATCAATATGACTGATGGCAACTGTAGGATTAATTAAAATCGCTTCTGATAAATCAAGCCCTATTTTGTTGCTATCTACTTCAAATGCTGCAACAAATTCTACATTGCTTAAACTATACCCTCCGATTTCTTCATGCATAATCCCTGCAAGTAAATCACCTTGTTCTTTGGCCATAGACACAATTTGAATAATACTTGATGCACAAGACCCAACTCCAGCAATAGCAACTTTTATTTTTTTCATAATAGATAACCCCTTTTCATTTGTTATTTTTCATAATTTTATCTGAAAACCAAGAAATTAATAAAATCCAATAATATGGCTCTTTGCAATAGATTACTTGAAGTTTTTTGCTAATCAATTAAAAATTGCTATTTTCTTTTTGACCACAAACTTTATTTTAACGTTTATTATTATTAAAAATTCTCAAGATAAACTCTCATCTGGTTAAATTACAGATAAAGATAATTTGTAGGATACTTTCTATAACAACATTACAATTTAATTCGTTTTCTTTTCCGTTCTAAGAATATAAACCATTCATTATAACCCAATTCTTTTAAAAATTTTCGAACCAGTTCCCAGTCATCGGCTACACGAGTAGGATGATGGGCATCGGAGCCAAAAGTAACTTTTACACCGTAATATAAAGCCCGTTCCAAAATATCATCCGCTGGATACCAACCACCGCAATCCTTTGTCTTTCCTGAGGTATTAACCTCTATAACTACATCACATTCTGCAATCACTTGAAGTGTCTGATCAATAGTTTTCGTTTTAATATCTGAAAAAGATGGATAAAAGCCTTTTAGTGCATCGATATGTCCTAAAATATCAAACATTCCACTTCTAGCGGATTGTTGAATTAGATCATAATAAATCTCTTTCTCATATAAAACCTGTTCCTGACTAATGTTATACCAACGCTCTCTATTAAATAAATCAATACCATTGGATACATGTACAGAACCAATAATATAATCCAAAGGATATTTCTTATACAGATTACGATACAGTTGTGCATGCTCAGGGAAAAAATCAGATTCTACCCCTACTAGCACATTAATTTTATCTTGATATTCTCTTTTTAATTCTAGAACTTCGTTTATATAATGAGAAAACTCACTTTTAGCCATCGCAACCCATGGTTTATATTGGTCTTGTGATTCCCCAAAAAAAGGTGAATGATCAGAAATACCAATTATATCTAATTTATTTTTAATTGCTTCCTCAATATATTCACGGATACTTCCTATTGCATGACCACACCTATTATGATGAGTATGCATATCAAATTTCATATATACTCCCCCATTACATAGCTGTATAACCACCATCAACCATCAAATTCTCACCTGTAATGAAACTCGCCTCATCAGATAATAAAAATACAATCGCAGATGCAATTTCTTCCGGATCAGCTGTACGTTTTAACATATGCATCCCTCCGATTTCAGGATGTTGATTAGCTTGCTCACGGTTTAAACCCAA
Organism: Bacillus cereus group sp. N21; assembly: GCF_016483395.1. Classification (NCBI taxonomy): domain Bacteria; kingdom Bacillati; phylum Bacillota; class Bacilli; order Caryophanales; family Bacillaceae; genus Bacillus; species Bacillus cereus group sp. N21. The sequence goes on along the minus strand of NZ_JAEHBX010000047.1, from coordinate 24,331 downwards.
TTCCTCTAAATGATATCGTTCATTGTTCTTATTCCAAACCGTTCCAGGATTAACAGCATTTACTCGAATATTGTTCTCTGCCAAATCCATTGCCATGCATCGTGTCATATTAGCTACAGCAGCCTTTGTTGCGTTATATGTTAAATACTTTGATTGCGCAATATGCCCAGATATTGATGCAATATTCACAATAGATCCTTTACCCACTTCAATCATTTTAGACGAAACATGTTTTACACAAATTGCTTGTCCCATAATATTTACATCCATAATACGGCGCCATTCTTCTACAGTTGCCTCAATTCCACGCATAATAAAGGTTGCTGCGCAATTGACCAACATATCAATACGTCCAAATTTTTCAATTGTGTCACTTACCATATTTTCAATTGATAATTCATCAGAAATATCAGTCTCTACAAAGTATGTAACTATGCCTTCCTTGTTTAGTTCCGATTCTACTTGTCTCCCAATTTCCATATGGTTATCAGCAATAACTACTTTTGCTCCTTCCATTACTAAACGATCCACAGTAGCACGACCGATTCCTTGTGCCCCACCTGTTACGATAACTACTTTCCCTGCAATACCACGCATACGATTTCATCCTCTTTCTTCTATATAAATTCATTTACCAATTTAAAGGTTGACCATCTCTAAAAAGTAAACCCGTTGGACCATTATCTTTTAGAGTTGCTGCCCATACAATTCCACGTGCCCCCTCTTCTATAGTACGGATTGCCTCTTGAGTTCCCATTCTTGTTCGTACCCACCCTGGACAAACTGCATTAACAAGAATATTTGAATCGAATCCTTCCACCGCAACAATTCGAGTTAATGCATTTAGTGCTGTTTTTGAGATTCTATAATATGGGCCAGTTCGCGCGTCACGACGAATATCTTTAGAAGCCGTTAAACTTGTTATTCTTCCCATTCCACTTGAAACATTTACAATTCGTCCATAGTTAGCTAGCTTCATATATGGAAAAAAGGCTTTTATAAGTCGCAAAGCGCCATACAAATTAACATTTAACGTGTTTTGCAAAACTTTTATATCCATATTAAGCACGCTAGGAAATTGATTATCAATCTCATTATCCAAAAAGACTCCTGCATTGTTAACAAGTACATCAATCCGACTATATTTTGAAATAACAAAATCAACCAATCGTATTATACTTTCATCATCTGTTACATCAAGGGAAGCTGGCACAACATTCCTTGCAATTCTTGAGGCTGCTTCATTCGCATCTTGAATATTTCGAGCTGTCAATATAACCTGATACCCAAGTAAGCTAAGTTGTTTGCAAATCTCTTCCCCAATGCCTCGATTTCCACCAGTAATCACCGCCACGCGCATAATTTATTCCCCCTATACTACAAAAAGCAATCCATATTTAGTTGCTTACGAACAGATATTAATGCATCAAATGACCATTCAAGATACCACGCTAAAAGATGTGGAGACTCCTTACGCAACATGTTAAGATAACGTGCTGTCGGCAGATAAAGTAGTTGGATCAGCGGTGTTATAGATCTTAATTCATACTCAGATAAATTGCATTCAACTGAATATGAGTTAATAAACTTTGCAGTCCTACTCATGTCCAGTTTAAAAGCCCCACGTTTTACGCGTGTTAGTAAATACGCTGCAACCGCAACATCATATATTCGAGGCCTAAACTCTACTGTATCAAAGTCAAGAACCATAATAAGATTTGACCCATTGTACAGAAGGTTATTTGCGTGAAAGTCTCCATGAGTAAGAGAGACAGGTAATTTCTCATAAATTTCTGGTGTTAGGACTTCTAAAGCTGTCTTTAATTCTCTTTCATATACAGCAAATAAATGGGAACCTCTCATTTCATCTGTGCACTGCAATAAGGCATTACCTGTAGCTTTCAAGCTTTGTTTCGGTTGATATATCCACTGAAAAAGCTGACAGTTAGGGTTTGGGGGACCTTTTGGTAAGTTTTTCATCGAATGCAATTGAATCATATTTTTTATAACTTCTTGCTCGTCTGTTTCACTTCCCATCTGATGAAAACGCCCCTCTATAAATGGCCTTAGTTGCCAAAAACACCCATTATAAAGTACCGTTCTCTCCCCTTTAAATGACTCAATCATATTTTGTATAGGATAATCGCGTTGAATAAGTTCACTAGTAAGTGTTTCTAAATATTTTAACCACGGCAAGTAATGATTACGTACACACTTTCGTAATACATAATGAATATCTTTATAAGTTATTTTCCAGCCATAATTTGGACTCTGTCCATTTAATGGTTCAATTTTTGTTGGCTTTTCTAAAAACCAGGTTTGCATCACATTACATACTAGCTGATTTCTTTCTGCCATACTGTCTCTTTTTACCATAGCTATCATCTTCCCAATTTCACCTTAATTTTTATCAGTTTGCTTTTAAAATCATTACAAGTAAACCAACATACATGAACCGATAAGAATATTTCATTTCAATTAAATGCCCAGTTTTCCTTGCCCTCATAGTTCTTCAAGAAATCATCTAATTCTTTAGATGACTGTATACGTATACAAGTTACACTACGTCCATTTAGATTTTCAAATAATTCTTGATTATTAGTTTTTACTTCTGGGTAAACTTTGTATGTGTAGCTAAAAAAATTCATGGCATTTTTCAAATGTTCTCTATTTCCATTCCAAAGTACCTCTTGTTGTATGAGACGTCGAAATGCTCGCTTAATAATTCGAAACATTATTTTTGGACGTTTGACATCCAACCAAATTACTGTATCAGCACATTCTAATAAAATCTTGTGAAGTGATGAATATTGCCCATCAATTACCCATTTTTCTGATTGCGCCAAAAATTTAACGGAATTTTCAAATTCCTCCTGCCCAACCTTTGTCCAGTTTTTCATCCAAAAATAACTATCCAGTTCATAATGCTGTAACTTTAACTTATCCTGTAGAATTTGAGCTAGAGTCGATTTCCCAGCTCCTGGTGGTCCCACAATCCAAATCCGCTTCCCTATTTTTTTTCCTTTCATCGTTCCTCCTAATTTCCTTAAGTAAACATGAAATGGCTTAATCTAACTAGTTTTACTCCTGTAATTTCCGGTTTTTTGAAATATTTTTGTCTTTTACATAAAAAGTGCTGAAACTTTTGTAATGTTTTTAAAGTCAAACTTAAAAAGGACCCATATACGCCTTTAATAATTCTAAAGATTCATTCGAATTACAATCTTCAGTTAACTCGAAGATTGCACCGATTCTATCCCCCACTTGAATCTCAGGGTTCTCTAAAATGCTATGAATCTGTTTTTCAGAATACCCATTTCTTAAAAGCAAGTTACCAAAAGCTGTTTCTGAAAATGAAATCGTACGTTTTGAATCGCTAAAATAATGGATTAAACCAGCCATTCCCTCAATAGGGCCTGGTGAAATATGGATTCCATTAAACCTAGTACAAATATTTGAAAGTCCAAATCTTTCTTGTTCCTTTAGTAACATATGCTTAATTGATCCTTGTACAGCATCCTGAGGATCAGTTGCACCAATCGTTTCTCGACGAATGCTCTTCATCTCCCGTGAAGAACTACATTCGAACAAGACCACTGATTTACCTGGTGAAGTGAACCATTCTACTTGACAAGGATGAAAAGGATTGAGAATCACATATTTTTCACCATCAATTACAGCTTCTATTGCATATATGCCTGCCCCTAATTTATTTACCTTAACATTACGGGTTAACACCTCTAAGAAATAAGAGGAAAAATTCGGATGTTTACTCAAAAACTGATGGCCACCTAATACCTTCTTTGTATCCTTAATAGCATAAGGGAATTTTTTGAATAAACGATTTCTAGCTTCTATAGACATCTTTTCAAGACCGAATTTAGAAACCTGATTAAGCATTCCGTAGTGTTTTTCCATAAGGTTATTCTGCAATAAATAAGAAGAAGACAATATACGGGCTGATTTCACTTTAATTTTATGTTCTTTTAACATAGATAGAATACGATTGAGAAGTGCTTTTACATTAACCCCTTCCTCAATCATTGTTAATTCTGGTTTAAGCATGATGATAAATTGATTCACATCCATATTTTGTTCGAGATTAAATTCATATTCTCTAATCCAAAAATCAAGTACTTTCTCTTGATCTCGTAAACAATGTTCGATAGCTCCCAAAATCTGTTCATTCATTTTTGGTGGCATTTGTATCACCACATTGTTATACCATGAAATATTAACTCATGAGTTATTTTATCTACTGAATTAATAAAATCATTAACAATTTTTTCGATTTTTTCCTTTTCACCTAAATTTTCATCCCAATTAGGAATATTTACCGTAATTTCATCTGGATTATCCAGTGGTGCTTCTTTTGATGTAAAAATGTGCACTTCTACTGATTTTCCAATTTCCTCATAAATTTTATCAGCAATTTTTTGTGTTAAAACACCATACAATTTCCCTGTATGATCCAGAGGATTTTTACCAGCTGGTGCTTCAATGCTCATTGAACGCATTGGTGTAATTAGTCCATTTAGACGGTTTCCTCGTCCTACAACTCCAACATCACCTGTATCAGCTACTGAACCAAGAGCCGTTAAATAGGGACGACCATTACGGTCTGTAGCATTTAGCATTAGCTCTGGTTTTAATCCAAGAGTATTTTCAATAAACGTCGCAATTTGCTCTTGACACTCTGCTTTTCTATTAAAATATTGGTCTAAATTATGAATATCCTTTGCTAAAAAGGGCATGTTAACTATTAAATTAAAGTGCTCTCCTTGTCGACTCCCGAAAATTTTCACATCCCAACCAGTATCTGGATTATCTCCTTTAAAATCAGAACCATTTATATATTGCTCTGTGTAAAGAACTAGCTTTTCTAGGCGACTTAGTGGTGCATGGGCATGTAGTAAATTACAATCGTTAGAAACCAGTCTCTTATCACCTATTTCAATCATTTCATCTAATGTCATAGGACGATAACGAGAATTTTTTCTTCCTGCTCCTTGGTGATCAACAATGCGGCAATCAATCACTAAATGCTTCTTAGGTTCAAACCCTGTTGTAACTTCAGATAAAACATCCGCTGCAGCTTGAAATAGAATTTCCTCAAGAGGAATTTTTTGATTTCCAAATAAATAAGCACCTTTGCCCGCAAATATTACCTGATACGGTTTTACTAGCTCACCTTTACCATAATTAACATCCGCATCACCACCAAGTAACATAACTTTATCAAACCAATGATGGGCAACTCGTCCAAATTTTTCAACACAATATTTTGAATAGTATCTCGAAGCACGTTCGGCAATTGCATCACACATAGTATCGGGGTGTCCTACACCTTTACGTTCTACCAATTCATAGGGAATACTCTCTATATCATAATCATTACTATTTTGCAATTGGAAAATTGTCTTTTTTATTTTTGTCATTTTTGTCATTTTTGTTACTCCTTCTATTCTTATAATTAATACTATCTATTTCTCAATAATTCAAACATCATAAAATTTCATCTTATGGAAATATTAACAATTTTTAATTTAACATATCCGAATTATTTGTTCAATTAGAATTTTCTATTTTTTTGTTTAATAACAAATTTTATGAATATTTTATTTGTAGAAATTTTTTAAAACTTATGCTAGTATATTAAACAAAACTATGAAAAGAAAGGTAATGGATAACTTGTGCCTATCTATGTATAATAAAGAAAATTTACAAGATAAACTATCTGAATTATCAATTGAATTGGATCAAAGCTTAATTCAAGACAATATTCCAGGTTGTTCAATTGCTATCGTATTAAACCAAGAAATTATTTGGAGTCACGGTTTTGGATATGCCAATATTGAATCTAAAATTCCTGCTACAGCGGAAACCATTTATCGTGTTGGATCCGTTACCAAACCTTTCACAGGTCTAATGTTAATGCTTTTACGTGATGCAGGAAAACTGCAATTAGATGATAGCTTAGAAATATACGAGCCACTACTAAAACAACTTAAAACTTCCTATACAGAGAAAAAAAAACTTACGTTTAAAATGATTGCTTCACACATTTCTGGATTGCCTAAAGGAGTAGGATACCAGATTAAAGATGAAGAAAATGTTAAAAATATGCTGGAAAAATCCATCAATGCAGTTAAACTTGTCACTCCCCCATGGTCTCATATTAACTATTCAAGCTTAGGTTATTTTATCTTAGGTTACTTACTAGCGAAGATTTCTAAACAATCCTATATTGATTATTTAACTGAACATATCTTGGAGCCACTTGAAATGAATAAGAGCGGCTTCCGTATTTCTGACCCTAAAATGGCAGTAGGTTATCAAACGGGAGAAGATGGTACTAATAGTCTAATTATAAATTCAGATGATATCCGATGGCGTGAACCATCAAACGGATTATGTTCCACTGTGATAGACACTTCAAAATTCTTATCGATGCAATTTCAACAAAACCCTAATAGTTTGCTTACCCCTACATCACTACGTGAAATGCATAGTCCTGTTATGATGCTACCAGATTGGAGTAGAGGAGCTGCGCTCTCATGGTTTATTGAACGTTTCGAAGGGCATACTATATTAGAACACAGTGGTGAGAAAGATGGATTTAATGCTTATATTGGATTTCTACCTGATTGTAAACTCGGAATTAGTATCTTTTTAAATTCCAACAAAAAAAAAGCTAAACCTCTGTCCCGTTCCATTTTAAAGGCACTAATTTCAACAGAAGAAAATGAACGTTTTTCCAAGCGCATCTTAAGACTTAATCAATTGCTACGGTAAATTGATTAAGTTTCTTCTTTGTACTAAACCCTATAATCTTTTGAGTTTATAATTTTCTTATTCATTTTCTAATAAATTGTAGGTTTGAGATAAATTTTGATCAAAAGTATGCTGCAAAGTTTGATCAAAATGTGTAGGTTTTATTTTATGGTGGTGGGAGTTTTTATAGAACAAGATTGATTAAAATCACAAAATAAAATTATGTATAATCAAATAGTTTCGCGACTTTTTTAAAACATCGTGAATTTCTTTCAAACCTACATAAATTACTAAACGTGATAAAGAGTCCTCTTCTTTAGGAAAGAAGAGGACTCTTTATCACGTACCAATATTAATTTTATAATTGATAATAACGTAAGCCCGTACTCAAACAACGCCTATAAAAAGAGCTGCACCGCCGGTACTATAAAAGTATCAATTTAAGGAGTTGCTTTCTATGCCACACAAAAAATTGACAATCGTCCCCGTTACATTACATAGCGAAAACAAAAAAACTTTTGTAACCCATTCACCAGCAGGGCCTTCCTCTTATCCTGCTTGCACGATTAAAACAGTTAATACTGAAATTTCCTTCTTCAACAGCACAGATGAACCTATTATCCAAACAGTTATGAAGGAGTTGAAGCTTCTGTGAAATACGATTACACAAAGGTGAAAAACATATACATTATTTGCGGCAAGACAGATATGAGAAAAGGAATTGATGGGCTGGCAAAACTGATTCTAGATTCTTTCGAACTTGATCCTTATGGCGATTCCATTTTCCTGTTTTCGAGCTGGAGCAAAGACCGCTAATAATGTTTGTATTTTGATGGTGACGGCTTCGCAATGCTTTATAAACGTTTGGATAACGGCAAATTACAATGGCCTAAGGATGAAAAGGAAGTACGTAATCTTACAATCTTACACAACAAGAACTTCGTTGGCTCCTTGAAGGTTTATCAATTTAACAGCCAAAGACCATTCCACAGTCAACGAAAGGTGTATTTAAAATCTGTTTCATCGTTATTTCTTCTTGGGTCTACGAAGTAAACTAAGTATAATAGAAATAGCGAATCTGAATGAAAAGTCGTGAGTGCTCTGGTGAATTCTTCTCATGATAAAAAAGTTATTCAAATTCTTGAAGAACAATTAGCTTATATGCAGCAACAAAACAAAGATTTATCAAAACAAATTGAAGCATTAACTGAGCAAGTACGCCAGTTAACTAAGCTTTTATATGGATCAAAAACAGAAAAAGCGAAATATAATGCGCCAGACGGGCAAGTGTCATTATTTGAAGATGACCCGTCTTTTACTTATTCTGAGTATACAGAACAACAAAACCAACAGACGATCTCTTATACTGTTGTACGAAACATTCAAAAGAAGAAACGAAATGATTCATTACATGATGATATAGAGGTAGAAGCGATTCATCATTATCCAGAACATACACAATGTTATTGTTGCCAAGAGCAAATGATTGAAATTGGAAGTACGTTGGTTCGTGAGGAAGCAACATTTATTCCGGCGAAAATGTTGAAAGTGCAACACATTGAACATGCGTATGAATGTAAAACATGTAAAAATAATCCGTTACAAAAAGCACAGATAAAACGCGGAAAAGCACCGGGACCTCTCATCCAACGAAGATGACAAAAATCTCTCCAATTGGGTCATTCGTGCATCGCATGACTGGTTATTACCGATTTATGAACGAATGAAGTCTTTCATGATGGCTAAATCCATTTTACATATTGATGAAACGTACGCACAAATTATCAACCGTTCTGATGGGAAATCCGGGGAAGCGAATGCTTATAATTGGGTGTATCGTAGTGTACCTAGTCAGGGACCAACAGTAATTCTGTTTCAAAGCTCGTTATCACGCGCTCGGTCTGTGCTGGAGAGCTTTATTAAGATTATTCTGGAACGATTGTATGCGACGGTTACTCAGCTTACGACAAGATAGAAGGTGTTACCTTTGCGAATTGTTGGGCGCATGTTCGTCGATATTGGCTAAAGGCGGACAGTAAAAATGGGAAAATCGGTGTAAAATATTGTGATGATTTATACCGATTAGAGAAAAATTTTAAGCACTTATCTCCAAGTAACCGCAAAAATACGCAAAGCCAATCATGGAAAAGTTTTTAGAGTGGGTTGAAACGTCGCCGTTCTTTGGAAAAAATGCGCTCGCCAAAGCAGCCGAATACACGCTCAATCGAGTAAACGGTCTACAAGTATTTTTGAAGGATGGGCGCATTGAAATGGATAATAATCCAGCTGAAAACGCCATCCGTCCAAATGTCATCGGTCGGAAAAACTGGCTTTTTTCCGTAAATGAAGCTGGTGCCAAAGCCAACGCTATCTGTTTGAGCATCGCAGAAACAGCAAAAGCGAATGGAGTGGATTTCTATCAGTACCTCGTGAAGTTACTGACGGATCTACCAAACTTAGACATCCATCGCAACCAAGAAATATTAAATCAATACATGCCATGGTCCAAAAACATCCAAACAGCATGTAGAAGATAAAATAGCCGTATATCTCATGAAAAAATGAATGATATACGGCTATTTGTGATGCGCACCGTAAAGGTGCGCTTGTTTTTTATAATTCGGGCTTACATAATAACCATACTTATCTATTATCTTTAGAAAGCTATATTATCCCATTAGTTCATATACTAAATAGATATATTTTCACTTTTTGTCCAAGCTAATAAATCAGGTGTTGCTTCTAACAAATAGCGTGGATCTCCAACGATATAAAATCGAGGTAAATTGGAAAGATGCTCAATAATATCTTTACTTTTCTCTATTAAGTATGTATCACTGACCATACGTTGATTCAACCATCCCCTACCGTAATCCTCATCTGCAGGTTCACGAATATTATCACGCAGAATTTCTTCTGCTTTTATATCATTTGCAGGAATTAGACGGATTTTTCCTGTTCCAATCTTCAATTGCGGGAAAAATAATACATTAATAAGCGTACGACTACGTATTTTTGCACCTGTAATTTCCGATGCTTCAACTGGTGTAATTTCCAATTTGTCTTTGTTCCCCCAATTTGTCTTGGCCTCTTCATCATTATTAACATCCTGCTCCCACAATCCAGTTGTTTGTTCACGGCTGTATGTACGCTTTTTTAATTCATTAACATCTGTTGTTGCTTTAACCATTCCCATGCCAAGTCGAAGGCACATTGGCCACCCAAAAACATGTAGTTGATTTTTTTCGAGTAATGAAATAGAACGATCATTTGTAATAAAATCTGCACTACCGTGCATCAATAAGTGCCACATAATAGATGATTTACCCGCACCGCTGTTTCCAATAATCAAAGCTCCTGCTTTACCTTGATCGAACGCAACTGCAGCTGCATGGGTAAAACATCCACCCTGATTCTCTAATTTTCGTAATGCTACCTCACGGATTACACGCAATGGACCACGAATCGAAGATACAGACTTTGCTGCACCTATCACTGCAAATTTATTATTATATACAATAATTGAATGAGGTTTCTCGCCTAAATCAGAAGTATATAGGGTCATATCATCCTGTTTGACTTTTTTATAGGTGATATCTGTTTTTGCTGTAACTGTTTCTCCCTCTTCATAGCAAAGATCACGAATTACAGCTTCCATTTTTTGATCAATTATAAAACGAACTTCTACAGTTTTTTCAACAAAATTTTCCCGTTCATCATAAATAGGCGAAATATATTGTTCAATTTCCTCTAAAGCAGCTTTTTCTTCGGTTAGCATATTAAAACGAATACCAGCAAAGGTAAATGAGCGCTGGTATGTAAATTTCAACTCTTTACTATATAGAAAATCATTTATATTCAATCCGTTTTCCTCCTTTATTTTAAACAAGTTGTACTATCTGTAAATTGAATATGGCACCCTTTTTTACTATAGTCAGGTAAAATAACGCCTGAGTTACGAAAGGGTTAAAAACTCTCAATTAAATGTACAATTATTCTGCTACGGGTAACTATAGCTGCACTTTTATTTCAGTTATTTTTCGGTTTAAATAACGAAGAATATTCTGGATTTCAGTGGAATTATTTTTAATTTTCTTCAACCAAACCAATCTTTTGATTTTAGAAAAAATGCAATAGATTATTAACCTTTTTAAATTTATCTTCAGCTAAATCCTTATTATCTCTCTCATGAATCTCATTCAAGCATCTTACTAGACAACCTAAAACCTCCACTAGGGTTTCCGCATTTTTGCTTGTACACTACAATTCACTTAATATTACAATGTCTTCAAACAAATCTTCTAATAACCTTTGGGTAATTTCTCGATAACACTAAATAGTTTTATTATTCAATCATTAATAACTATGTCCATCTTATCCATTAAAAATATCAGTCTCAGATTCGCCATATCTAACGAATAAAATTTTCATTTTAGTCCTTAAATTATTTTACATATGGAAGTACATTATCACCAATCCGCACTATTTCTTTCTCTTTACCTACTATACCAGAAAATATAAAGTACTCTGCTCCAATTTCTTGCAGCCTCCTAATTGTATCTATTACTTCTTGATAACTTCCTACAATTGACAATGGTACAGATGTTGAAACTTGTGCTAAGCCTGCCCATAAATTTTTATCAACTTTAAGATTTTTATAAGTTAGTAATGTCCGATGCGCTTCAGTACCTACCGAATCTACCGTATTAAGATACAATTTTTTCATTTTTTTTTGCATGGGTGTGAATTTTTTCTCCAAACAATATGCCTCTTGCCAAGCTTCTTCAGATGTTTCACGAGCAATTACATCAATAAGTAATCCACAAGTAACATTACGGTTTAATTTCTCCGCTTTGCTTTTCACCATAGAGTACCAATTTTGCATTATTTTCAAATCATTAGCATAAACTAAGTAAATATCAGCATAAGCTGCTGCAATATCTATAGCTTCTTCTGAACTTCCTGCAACACAAACATTAGAAATAAAACTCTTATTAAGTTTAGGAAACAAATTATATTTTTCCACAAAAAAGTTATCACCTTTGTATTGATAAACTTCTCCTTGATTTTTTAATATTGTAAAAATCTCTGCGAACTCTTTTGTTCTTGAATAACGGTTTGTATGACTGTCCATATTTATAATCTCTTGTACTGCTCCTCCTGACACAATATTGATATCTACTCGACCGCTGGTAATATAAGCAAGGGAGTGTAACGATTTAGAGCTATGAATAGGTGTTACTTGATTAGTATTCTGAGCTACCAGAAAACGGATAGTGGATGTAAATTTGCTGAGGTGACTAGCCATCACCCACGGATCCAACGCCTTCTGTTTACTTCCAACTAAAACAGCATCAAAATTATGTTTTTCTGCTAAAATGGCTTGTTCCACATTTGTTTCCAAAGACTCTGTATCAACAGGTAATCCCCAACAAAAAGGCATTCTTATCCCGTTGTCAAAACCTTATAAAACTTTTTAAAGCTTATCATCACTCTATTTATAAAACTAATCTACTTTAATTTGGAATAATGCTCTGCAAACGTAAATACGAAATTTTAATAGTCATATTTTTACATTCTCCTAAGTTTCATATTCGCTTTTTAAGTTTTATAATGTTGCTTGTTCTGACGAAACGGCTTTCCCCCATTTCTCTTATACTTTACGAGAAACCTAACGTTGCAACCGGCGAAATTGTCTCTCGACTTTTAGTTAATAATGTTACATGTGACATTATTAAAATAAATTCTATATCAAGTATTACTTTGAATACATATATTTCATACACACATATGTACTTTATTTTCGCTTCAGCAATTGTACAGAAGGGTTTGTTTCAATTTCATCTGAATTATTTTCACTAAACAAACGTTCTACAAATGTTTTTTTCCACATTCTAACAGAACCATAATCTACCTCTCCATACTTATCCAAAAATGATAAGTCATTAATTTTTAATTCCTTATTAAGCAGATCAGAAAAATTCCCTCCATATATATAATCCGTGAAATACAAGGAATAAAATATAGCTTCTTCTGCATTAAGTTCCACCGCACGTTTTGCTAATTTTCCCCAGTCTAATTCTCCAATTTCCTCTAAATACAGAACATATTCACGAATGTCGCAAAATTTAATTAAGTTTAGGTCAACATGCAGAAATACAAACTGTACATTTGTTGCCTCTTTGTACAAATGGAAAGCCAAATGGATTAAAAAATCATTAGGATCTAATATCTTGGTCGGTATACCAAACAAAACACTATCAACTGCTCCTTCCAGTAGTTTGTATGTTGCATCGTAATTTTTCTTCAAATCTACATCATACGAAAAATCAACGCGATTAACGCGTAAAAATTCTTCATCCGTTAATTTAACATGGGCATACAAGTTCCCTGCATTCATATGCCACATTAGTTCATCTTCACGTGAAACGGGCACAATTTTATTATTTGTCCAATCATAACTCCCCATTTGGTAACCAATGCTTTTCAGCGCTTTTGATGCATCAGTTTTAGTATCTGGCGAAATAAGAAAATCCAGATCAGTCATTGTACGTAAACCTAAATCCTTATATACTTGCGGAGCCAACAGGCTTCCCTTCAATGGAATTGCTCTAATATTTTTCTCATAAAAAGATTTAAGAATTGGTATAATTTCCTTAAACCTAGACTCGTTCTTATATCTATTTCCAATATAGTTATATTGCAAAAGATATTTGTATGACGTGTTGATTCTCTTATATTTGTCATTTCGAATCAAATGTGGTGTAATCAGTTGTAATACCTTATGACGAGTACCTAATTCAATCAAATAAGGAACATTAATCCCTTTATCAAGTAGCATTTGAATTTCATCTTCTTGTTCTTTTGTAAGTTGAAGACGCGAAGCTAAAATTAATAACTGTTGTTCATTAGTGAGTTGAACTTGGTCGTTTTGTAAAAGCATGAAAACCCCTCCCTACTCTTAATATGTACTTTGTAAGCTGCATAAACGTCTAATAAAACGGCTCTTTTTACCTATAACTTTTTCATTTCTTTTTAAATCACCAATCAGTTTCTGGAAAAAACCATACGCTTCTTTTTCAAAATCAGAATGAAATTCAACTTCTAATTCATAGTCTAAGGCACCCAGATAACTACTCTTATCAAGATCAATAATAATTCCCTCTTGAACCTTACAACTATAACGTTCTGTAACCAATGTACCAATTAATTGAGCACCTTTGACATCAGGAATGATTTCATAAATAGGAAGGTTTCTCAAATTAATAAAAATTGGAAATTCTTTAATCTCTTTTGAGATTTCTTCACGTTGAATAAGATAACCATTCTTTACGCCTGGCATCTTTATGTCGAGCACTAATTTAGAATTTATTTGTCGTACACGCAATGTAATCCCTTTTTTACTTAGATCTAGATTGGGTGTATCAAAAAAATAGTTAATATTTATTTTAAATTCAATTTGATAGTTATATTGTAGATATTCTAAGATTTTCAAATACTGCGTTTCATTTAACATATGCTTATATTCTTTCTCTCTCATAAATCACCAACCTTCTTTTTTACAACAACTTTTTTCTATTAATGAAGTAATATCACCTAAATATCAAAAACATTACTATTAACTTCACATACTTAGAATAACTCAACAATTTTTATATAAATGAAAGTTGTTCTTTGTCTACAAGTTTTTGGATTTGTTTAGCTCCCTCATCCAATGATTGAAAAGATTGATTAAGCTCATAGCAAGGAATGGCTTGTAATATTCCCTCCAAATTTTTAATCAAGGACGCTTTAGATGGAAGCTCAAAATATGGTAGTAAAAATTCATTCAGTTTCCCTGGATTTATAACCATATTTTCATACAATAATTCGGCTGCCTCAGTAGATGTCAAATTATTAATTTTTGCTCCAATTTCTTCACGGGGTAGGAATTTAGGAAATATCAACATATCTACAGAACTTTTTTCTAAAACAGAACGCTTAAACCATTCTTCTAACTCCTTCGGATAAATAAAGACATGTTTTTTAGAATCCTCATTAAATGGATGATTTTGCTTACTTAAACGATAAATAGAATTTAAAGGTTTAATTGCCTCTAGTGTATCCCTTCGAATACACATAGATCGAGGCCATCCATATCCCAGCCATTTATCTTCGTTATACTGAAAAGCAATATCATCATTTGTTACATATCGGGCTGAAGTATAGGCTAGGAGTGAAAGAATAGTAGAAGTTTTTCCTGCTCTGGAATGTCCAACAAAAGCAACACCTTTTTGGTTAATCTCTACTAATCCTCCATGTACATAAATAAACCCCTCTTGATAACACTGTAGTCTTAAAAGAACACGTATCAAGCGAAGGGCATGTTGTGCAATCCAGCGGTCTTCTTCTGGGGTATCAATCAAAATTATTTTTCGGTTTCCATTGTAGAAGTATCTACAATCCGGCTCTTCTGGGGTACTGTATTCCACTACTTCTAAATCTTCTACTTGTAAACCTTTATAACTTCCACCAATAATGGTCCATGTATTTTCAGGAAGCTCTGAAACTCTTTCATATGTTATATATGGTGAAACTAAAGACTCTACCATTGAAGAAACGTTATGTTTTGCAATTAATATCACCTTAGATGTACCTCTTGAAAAAAGTGAATACGACAAATAATTCATCTCCCTATGTAAGAAAATAATTAATGTATTTATACAAATAATGCACATAACAAAATATATTATACACAACAATTGAATTTTTGTGAATAATATGTAAAATATAAATATATTTAACTTTAATAATTATCTATTTTTTTGAAATATATATTTTTTCAGAAAAGATAATTCTTTGATAAATAATTTTGTAATGAAAGGAAGAATAATATGGAAATGAAAACTTTAAATAATGAACATTTAATTGAGGTTATTACAAAAATGGTTGTAGAAACCTTAAAATTGGCAGAAAGCCCCAAAGCTACAGATGACCTAAAAACTATTGGAATGGATTCGCTAAATACTGTTTCTTTAATCATAAAATTAGAAAGCCAGTTTAATATTGAGTTTGATGACAATGAGCTTCACCCAAAACGTTTTTCATCAATTTTGAGCATTATAGAATTAATTGAAAACAAGCCTCTCATAAAATAACTGTTTCAATCTAAAAAAAGCGGGTGAATAAATGTCTATTTGCACAGAAACTCTTGAACAATTTAAACATTTTCTATCAGAGAAATCACTTTTTAATACAAATGAAAAATGGGGGATTCTCACAGACTCAACTTCTGCACAAATAATTCAAACTATCGCAAAATCAAATGGTATCTCTTGCATTGTGTTACCTACAGATGAAATTTCTAACTTAAAAAATGAAATATGCAATCACCAAATAAACACATTATTTATCAGTTCTCAATGGATACAAGCAGCTAATCTTTTACAGTGGGAATGTCCTTCTTTTCATACATATGTTTGTATTGGCGTAGAAAATCCCCACTCCTTAGAAGAAATACAACCTAATCAACTCATGAATCCTTCTCTTTGGGATATTATTAATCGACGAGCAAAAAATAATATTTCTGCAGGGGGCTGGTTCAGTAGCTATACTGGAAAACCTTTTTCTCAGCAAGAAATGGATGAGTATATCTTTAATATAAAACAAAAATTACTACCTCATTTATCAAAAACAATGGATATCCTTGAGATTGGTTGCGCTTCTGGATTAACCATGTATGAACTATCTCCGTTTGTTCGTACCTATACAGGCATTGACATGTCTAAAAAAATGATTGAACAGAACCGTCTTTTTATTAAAAAACAAGAATTGACAAATATTAGAGTTTTGTGTTTGAAAGCTGACGAAATAGACCAGTTATCCCCACAAAAGTTTAATGTTTTAGTTATGAACAGCGTTTCTCAATATTTTCACGGATTTAATTATCTACGTGATGTATTAAAGAAAATGATTTCACTTGTTCCTGAAACAGGGGTTCTTTTCATAGGTGATGTCATGGATTTAAAACAGAAAGAAAACTTAATAAACAGCATTAAAAAATTTCAAAAGAATACTTCAGAAATTCAATATCGAAATAATACTCAATTTGAGAATGAATTATTTATTCCAAGAGAATTTTTTGATGATTTTCAAATTGAATGCGGAGAAGTTATAGAGGATGTATTAATTTCTGATAAAATTGGGTCCATATCAAATGAACTGCGTAATTTCCGATATGATGTCATCTTAAAAGTTAATAAATCCAAACGTAAAATTAAAGTAAATCATTCTAAACAAAAAAAGCAATACGGTTATACTTTCAAAAGTCTATAATACATTATGAATTAGCTAGTACAAATATTAAATATACTCTCCTAGCAAATTGAGTATGCAACTAACTTCTAAACAATTCTTTATTTACAGCTTCAAATAAAGAACAGGACGTTAAGTTTAACCACTTCTCACCTTTGATTCATAATATTAAAAAAAAAAAAATGTTTACTGCTTTACTATTCACAGCAATTTATGCCTCTAATATTGTCAAATAGCAACATGGTACAGAAAACAATTCATTGGCGTAACACTTTTCTAATTCTAGTGTAAAAGCTTTAGGATAATTACAATAAATCTATAAAACTTGGCCATACTAATATTATTACTCTAGGTAGGGTGTGTAATTCGTATAGAAAAGGAAAATTTGATCATTCAAATGGAAGCATTATCAACCTAATATTATTTTGTTAACAATGAAATTGTGCTGGCGGTACAACTTTATAAGGAAACCATACACCAATATCTTTAATTTTATAATCATTAAAGATTCCCCAAAAATCAAACAACCTGAGTCCATATCAATATCAAACTCAGGTTGTTTAACTGCGCTTTTAAACCCTATTTTTCTCACAGGGTTCACTCCATATTTGTAGGTGTTATTTTATATATAATTGGATAATTTCTTTTATTTCTTCTATAGATAACTACGTAAATGACCATTTACCAATTTAATATTTCTATTTAATACATTCGTTGTATAAGACTTTCTATCTTTTTTACTTTTGAATGTTTGGAAGTAATCTTAACCACTCAAAAATTCTTATAAGCAGTTTGTAAGTTTAATTAAGCATTTGCCAAAGCTAATGAATCAACTTCTTTCAATCATTCTAACTCTTCTTTGTATTTTACTGGCGTTGGAAGTTTTTGTTTCTGTAGTTGATCTTTATTACCTTTGTATTTCTCACATACTTCTTTACGTTCCGCCAATATTCTATTATATACAAGCGCAAGCAACCAAAATTTTCACGCATAAGACATGCTTGTTCTTCTGTTAGATACAAACGAAATATATATGCTTTATTATGCTTTTTCATATCTTTTCATCTCACCTCTTCACCAAGACTATTAGTGCACCACCAGTAGTCAGCAAAAAATGCTTCTAGCCCAACACATTTCTTTCCATTATCCTTTTTAACTGTTCTATCCACATTGATTTGCCCCCTTACAAAGCAACCATATATACATTTTTTTGCATCTTAATGAACATTTCTTGCAGAACAAGATTTAACGAAACATTCGCTTGTCTTCTTATATAACCTTTTTCTAAAAGTTCTATTGCATCAGCAATTCCTTTTACACCCAGTTTTTCAGCATGTAGCTCTAAAATATTGATTTGACTTTGAAAAGTTATAAAATCCTTCTTTTTCGTTAAAGTATAAAGTACATCCTTAAACCATATGTTTATAAATTTAAATAGAATTGGCTCTTTTTCTTTTGAATCTATTAATTTTAATAACTTTATTATTTCTATATAGACTGCAGGTTCCATCAAATTCTTCATCAAGCAGACTACTTGCACATGTAGATCTATAAACCACTGCTCTTTTGCCAGTGATATAGCTTTATCAATATTATTTGTCATACGAGTTAAAAGCTTTACTATATCCTGAGATAGGTTAGCTGCAGAAAATTCTTCTTCGTATTCTCCCATAGGTGTATCTAGAAAGTTTAGAATTTGGCATCTAGATTGAATCGTACCGAGAACCCTTTGTATATTTTCTGTAACAAGAATGGCTGTTGTATTTCCATCCGGTTCTTCTAAAAATTTTAATAAACTATTAGCAGCACTAATTGTTAGCATTTCAACTCGATCAATAAGATAAATCTTTCTTGAGAGTTCAGTAGATGTGTATGAGATTTCCTTGTGTAACTGCTGAATTTGTTCCTTTTTAATACTCCCACCCTCTTCTGGTGAAATAATAACTACGTCAGGATGAATGTTGTTATTTATGCGATTACAATTTCGGCAATCATTACATGGTGTTCTCTCTGAATTTTCTAAGCAAAATAGGCTTTTAATAAATAATAGAGCTGTCTCTTTTTTTAAAGTACCTGCTTCCCCGTTAAATAGATACGCATGACTAACCTTTTTATTTACTAATCCATTTTTCAGTATTGTCCCTACAATATGTTGCTTTTGCATTACTTCATTCCAAGATATAATTCTTGTCATCATTACCACTCCTTAATTTTTATTAACACAAAAAGACCTTTCGAAGAAATAAGTGCTATTGCAAGAGGCTTACAATAATTCTTATAACCCGAAAGGTCTTGTGTATTAGTTTAAGCAAAATAAAAATATTATCAATTAAATAATAACGAATATTCAGATATTATTCAAGGGTAATCACTGTCGCTAACTCGTTTTCCCCATTTCCCACAATTATCTGGCCCGATTGTTGAATAGAATGAATGTATTTTTCAACAGATTTAAATTGAGCAATTTTTTCTAATCAAAATAAGTGCCCCCTTTTTTCTTGATAGTGGTGTAGTTCCCTCTAAATTAGATAAAACATTACTATATTGATAGATTGATATAAAATAAAATCAATGGTAAAATGAGTGCTGTTTTTGAAATTATATCTTTAATAATTAAATAGGAGCATTCCTGTTAGAAGTTTGTTCAGGGACTTGAATAAAAAAATCCCCCTTGGTATGATGCGGGGTGTCAAATCTGGACGGATTGACCCCTAATTTGAATACCAAGGAGGACCATATGAATTTTAACCAAAATCACAAAATTAATCAAGTCACTGATCAAACACTCGTTATCGGCATGGATATCGCAAAACGTACGCACTATGCTTGTATGGTAGATGAACGAGGTTTGCTTCTGAAAAAATCTTTTCCTGTTTCACAGTCAAGACAAGGGTTTGAAACTTTTTACGAGAAAATTCTTGATGCGATGAAACAATTTGGCAAAACAAGCGTCATCATTGGGATCGAGCCTACTGGTCACTACTGGCTGAATCTGGCGTATTTTCTCAATGAACGAGGTATTCCTCTTGTCGTATGCAATCCGATGCATGTCAAGCGTTCGAAAGAACTAGATGACAATCTTCAGACGAAAAACGATGCGAAGGATGCACTTGTTATCGCAAGACTTGTCAAAGACGGTCGCTTTAGTTATCCACGTATTTTGAAAGAGGTGGAAGCCGAATTACGTGTGGGATCTACACTTCGTACCAACCTTGTGGAAGAGTTAGTCATCGTGAAAAACAAGATAATTCGCTGGATAGATCGGTATTTTCCAGAATTCACGCAAGTTTTTCCTTCTTTCGGTAAGATGGCACTCGCTGCACTGGAATGTACACCGTTCCCTATAGATCTCGCTGAAAAAGAAGTGGAGGATGTTTTGAACCTTTATCGGCAAACGGAGGGAATCAAATCTCCACAACGACCGAAAGCCGTTCAGTTAATTGATTGTGCACGTTCATCGATTGGTCTAACAGAAGGACAACAGATGGCACGTATCGAAATTGCCACACTTGTTCGTCGTTACCACCAATTGGAACAAGAGATTGAAGACCTTCAAGAACAACTGACGACTCTCGTTCAAGCATCTGCCGAATATGAATGGCTTCAAACCGTTCCTGGTCTTGGAGATACCACCATTGTTGACTTATTATCCGAAATCGGAAGTTTTTCTCATTATGGGCATCCACGCCAGCTATTAAAATTTGCGGGATTAACGTTACGAGAAAATTCCTCTGGTCAACACAAAGGAAAAAAACGAATTTCAAAACGTGGAAGAAGACAGCTTCGTACTCTTCTTTTTCGAGTAATCATGCCATTAATACGGCACAATGAAGCGTTTCGTCAATTGCACGAATATTACACAACTCGGCCGACGAATCCGTTACGTAAGAAACAATCGATTGTGGTTTTATGCGGGAAACTTCTCAAGGTGTTACATGCGATCAGTACGAAGCACGTGGTATTTGACGTCAAACGAATGATACAAGACATTCCAAAGCTCGAAGAGGCGATGTAACGACTACATTCACTTCAATTACTAGACAACTGGGTGACACGGAGAAGCTGGCACTATTTCATCCATTCGACCACGAGTCCCTATAGGAGCTTCGCTAGCCTCTGCCTTATGACTAGACCGAACGAAGGAATGTAGGCACGAAAGATGCCAAGAGACATGGGAGGGTACATCATCATAAGCAACGCAGAGATCCGCAGTGCATCGTATATGAATGTATCACTACAACCATTTTTATCCAGTAGTGACCGCGTAGCGTACCTAATTACTGTTAGAGTTTCACATATTTTAAAAATACTGTTAGTTAAAGTGTCGGAAAAAATTTTTTGACACCCTTACAACGGCTCAAACCGTTGAAACATCAACATTTATAGAGGGAGGTTACAGGAAGAAAATAGAGTGTGAAAACAAGCTATTCGGTTCCTGAGTAAAATAGCAGCTGTACTAAAATGACAGCCAAGTTTTGGAGGTTTAGGGGGGCATCCTGAAGTAACGCTCAGGGAGACGAAAGGTTACTTTTGGCGTGATACTAAGAAGCTCTCGTTTTAAGTTTTACTAAGTGACGATTAATTCACTAAATAGCAGTAGTGCAATATATATAATACATAGTTTACTGAAAATATTGATTTTCTAATAAAGTTAATTAGGAGGTTTTTATGGATAAAATAAAATTACTTCAAAAGAGAATACATTCTCTTAGGTCTGCTACTCGAATAGAACAAATTTCTAAAGGTTTTTCTCCGGATAAAAAATATATTGTATTCTTTGATAACGATGAAAAATATTTACTTCGAACAGGTAATATCGAGGAATACGAAAGAAAAAATACAGAGTTTCAAATTTTAAATGAAATGCATAACTTAGAGGTTAACTCTCCAAAACCGATTGAGTTAGGTGTTTTTGAAGATATAGGGATTTGCTATAACTTATATTCCTATATTAAAGGAAAAGACGCTAAAATTTTGCTACCTAAATATACTAATGAAGAACAATATAAAATTGGAATAGAAGCTGGAAAAGACTTAGCTAAAATGCATTTATATAAAGCACCTTCCACTATTGAACCTTGGGATGAGCGAGCAATGCAGAAACATTATAGATATTTAGAGGAATATAAAAATTGTGGAATTAAAATAAAAAATGATGAAAAAATTATCCAATTTATTGAGAGCAATAAAAGCTATTTAAAAAATCGTCCAAATCAATTTCAACATGATGATTTTCATATCGAAAATATTATTGTAAAGGATAAACAATACATGGGGGTAATTGATTTTAATGGATTTGATTGGGGAGATCCAATACATGATTTTGTAAAAATAGCTTTGTTTGGGAGAAATATAAGCATACCGTATTCAATTGGACAAATTCACGGATATTTTGGTGGCAAGACAATGGAGGAGTTTTGGAATTTATATTCTGTTTATGTAGCAATGACTATATTCTCTTCAGTCGTCTGGTCAATAAAATCAGCACCACAGCAGCTAGAAGAAATGTTAGACCGTCTAAACATTGTATTAGAAGATCATAAATACTTTGAATCATTAAAACCTGCTTGGTTTAAAAACGAGATATAAGAAATTATTATCTTTATTAATAAGTACTAATTATATGTAGTGAATAGATAAGAGCGAGTTTGAGTTTCTAGCTAATGAGGGATTATTTTGATGAAAAACTGTACTTAGTCTTAAGGAATACCGATAATTTTTCCTATATTAATGGCAGACCTAATACAGTTTTCAATTAGATAACACCTCTGATTTCTATATCGATATGATAATTTCTAAATTTAAAAATTCAAAATTGAAAGTCCTGCAAAAACGGTTAGTTAAATATTGTGGTCAAAACTCGTAACAATATTAAAAAATAGTATAAAAAATGAAGGAGGAAGTAATTTGGATAAAAATAAACTAATAGAAGAAGCTATGATTGCTAGAAAAAAATCATATTCTCCTTATAGTAATATGGCAGTAGGTGCAGCTGTTTTCACAGAGACAGGTAAAATATATCGTGGATGTAATATAGAAAATAAAATCACAGCAGCAAGAGTTTGTGCAGAGAGAACTGCTATTTTCTCTGCATTTGTTAACGATGAAAAAATTAAAGCGATTTCAATTATAGGAGATACTGAAGGACCAATAGAGCCATGTGATTTTTGCAAATTTGTGCTACTTGAAATGTGCAATAAGGACACAGTAGTTATAATGTCTAATTTAAAAGGAGATGTAGCTGAAACGGTAGTAGGTGATCTTAAACCGGCGGAAAGTTCAAAGAAAATGTTAAGTATCCTTGTAAACGAATTAAGAAAAAATAGCATAAAAAGATAAAGAAAAACACTTGATTTTTCTTTTGTAAGAGAGAGTATTACTTATGATAAGTGAACATTAACAAAGGTTTTGTTGTAAAGTTTTTTAGGGGACCAAATATGGCATAATAAGGGGCGAATTTCACAGGCGATTTTTTTAAAAAATCTAACTCGCAAAATATTTTTTTGCTATTTTGAATTTATGAAATATACTAAAAACCCAGAAACAGAGCTATACCGTTTACAAGAAATACTGACTTTTATTTAAGTTAATAAAATAATAATCTTATTTTGTTTTGCAACATAATAATTATCTAGATAATTATTAAATAGAAATAGCTAACTATAATGTGTTTACTTTAAAGTAAACACATTATAGTTAGCATACTGTAGTTGGCTATCAATGATTTAAAGGTTTTGAATAATCAGTATTTTAATTTTAAATTCCGCCGGCTGTTATTATGTAAGTAGAAATTAGAATATTATATTCATCAAAAACCTCAATTTTAATATTCCCCTCCACTCCACAAACTACTTCGCCGTTAGAATAATTTATTTCCCAATCTTCTGATGGGTTTTTAAGTACTATTTTATATTTATATAAATTATTTCCACTTGCACTGATTTTAGAAGGCAAATAGTATGGGTATCCAACGGGGATACTTAATTCATAGATTCTTTCTAAATTTGTCATTGTATTATTTATGCTAGGTAATGTAAAATTCGAAAATTTTTCTGTGAAATTTTTGGGGTGAGATGCATTATAGTTATTAGTAGCAAATGCTTCACTATTTCCTATGAAAATAATACCAACTGATAGAATGCCAATTGTAAGTTTTTTATACATAAAAATCCCTCCTAAATTAATATTACAAGTATATTCTACCATTAAAAACTATTTTTAGATATATATCTGTCTCTTATACACATCTCCGAGCCCACGAGAC
>NZ_JAEHBX010000468.1:0-218 GCF_016483395.1 Bacillus cereus group sp. N21 | reverse complement strand
ACATCCAAGTATTGGTGCTCAAACAGATATTCATTCAGCCAAATCAATGTGTCTTTTTTACGAGATAAGGAGATGAGAGTGTTGTGCTTCGCGAAGTGAGTGTTTTTTGGAAACGTCAGCTTTCCTTTCACACAACTTTGTTTGATTTTACGAAGGTTTGTCAGTTTTGTCCGTTCTTGTTTCAACTTTTTCTTAAGTTTCTTAATTTTCTCTTGTGT
>NZ_JAEHBX010000467.1:0-218 GCF_016483395.1 Bacillus cereus group sp. N21 | reverse complement strand
AAAGCTAATGCTTCCGTATAAATTTAAGATGGATAATGCTAATATTTCATCTACTCCATATAAACTTTCATCTGTTTCCAACATTTGTTGCAATGGAGAGGATAATACTCCTTTTTCAGCCAAAATATCTAGTTCAATTCTCGTTAATAAAGCATTCTGTACTTCCCTTTTTCCCATTACATGCTTTACATTCTCGATGCAATTTTCTATTGTTAAAT
>NZ_JAEHBX010000466.1:0-223 GCF_016483395.1 Bacillus cereus group sp. N21 | reverse complement strand
CTATTAATAATTCATGTAATGCGTTATACGTCGAAAAAACGAAGTTTGGTTGAAGACTTCGCTTTTGTTTATATATGTCATGAACAGTTTCTATACCTTTAATAGTACGTGAGGCATGGCGAAGACTTTGAAAGCCTAAGGAACGAGAAAATCGACGTTTCACATGTCGATGATCTTGCTCGATGATATTATTGAGGTACTTTATTGTACGATGAAAGGTATT
>NZ_JAEHBX010000465.1:0-224 GCF_016483395.1 Bacillus cereus group sp. N21 | reverse complement strand
TGGAACCGTAAGATATATACAGACAGTCTTCATCTCGTTCTCAAGCGGAAATATCAATTGAATGATTATTATGCAAACAGTGCGGCGCAAGAAGCGAAGGCGCTGTTTACAGGTTTAATGGCGTTACAAAAACGATATGAGAAACAAACACAAGAGAAAATTAAGAAACTTAAGAAAAAGTTGAAACAAGAACGGACAAAACTGACAAACCTTCGTAAAATCAA
>NZ_JAEHBX010000464.1:0-226 GCF_016483395.1 Bacillus cereus group sp. N21 | reverse complement strand
GGGGATGCAATAAAAGTAGGATATGAGCCTGCCTATGTTTTATCTGATCAACCGCGAAGTCATCATCAAAGATTTGTGAAATTCCGTTTCCCTAAATCTGACCAATTACGAAGTGATATTTTTCGATTTATTGATCTCATATTACAGTTTGTGTCTCCGAGAAACTTAAAAATATCAGTAGAAGATGAATTTTGGTATTTTGATATTCGTCAATCTCTAGTATCAT
>NZ_JAEHBX010000463.1:0-229 GCF_016483395.1 Bacillus cereus group sp. N21 | reverse complement strand
GTTCATCGTAAATTGTGAATTCTTCTCCTGTTAGTTTGTTATTCCCATCAGCTACATACACCTTTGTTATTTCAAGGCTTACTTATATTTTATTATCTTTTACAATTTGTTTAATAATTTCTCCATCTTGCTTAATTTCAAAGGAGAAGGTTTCTTCTTTTATCACATATCCAGCTGGTGCGAGTGTCTCTTTTTATGTGGACTTTCCTAGCTCTAAGTTACCTAGTTC
>NZ_JAEHBX010000462.1:0-229 GCF_016483395.1 Bacillus cereus group sp. N21 | reverse complement strand
CTCTAGATTTATGTTCATAATCAGAGAATTGAGCTAAATCTAGTCTCCAGCCCATTTTTTGACCTTTACACCACTTTCCACCATCTACATTAAGACATGTACCTCCACCCAATGCACGCTGTGTTTGTGCTTTTTGAGCTCCATTAAGAACAGGCTGTGCTCCAAATTCAACATTTGTAAAACCTTGGTCAGTATAAATCATTTGTGGTCCAGTTGATGTGTTTTCCTC
>NZ_JAEHBX010000461.1:0-229 GCF_016483395.1 Bacillus cereus group sp. N21 | reverse complement strand
ATACTAAGAAACCTGCTGATCCCATCGCCGGGTCAATAATGATATCTTCTGGAGTCGGCTTCATTAACTCCACCATCATATTAATAATATGGCGTGGCGTACGAAATTGACCGTTTGTACCTGAAGTTGCTAATTTCGATAAGAGATATTCATATACATCACCTTGTGTATCTCGGTCTTCCATTGGGATACCATCAATAGCTGATACAACGCGTTGCAAAGTAGACGG
>NZ_JAEHBX010000460.1:0-229 GCF_016483395.1 Bacillus cereus group sp. N21 | reverse complement strand
GATTATATGTAAAGGAGGTAGTGAAGAAGAAAAATAAATAATGAAAGTGTAGGTATTGCGTAAGGTTTACCGACACAGCTAGTGATGAACTAGCAAAAAACAAATGTATTTTATAGAAAGGAAGTCTACTAACTAGGTGTATGCACACGTATAGCAGTGAATCGTAAGAGATTTATTGAAAGTG
This sequence comes from Bacillus cereus group sp. N21, assembly GCF_016483395.1. NCBI lineage: Bacteria > Bacillati > Bacillota > Bacilli > Caryophanales > Bacillaceae > Bacillus > Bacillus cereus group sp. N21. The sequence continues at coordinate 45 of NZ_JAEHBX010000460.1, read as the reverse complement.
TTAGTAGCAGAAAGAGGGTACATATGGCAAAGCGTGGTACGAGAA
>NZ_JAEHBX010000459.1:0-229 GCF_016483395.1 Bacillus cereus group sp. N21 | reverse complement strand
CATTACAAGAATCAACCTTTTTAAATTATATTGGACTTTACCAATGTTTTCTTATTTCTTCCACTATAACCTCCGGATAATCCCAATGTAACAGATGGGTAGAATTCGGGATTAGTTTTACTGTCGCTTTTGTTCTCTCACTAAAAATACTCGCTGTCTTCCCTCTATACTCATCCCAAATTTCTGGTACTGTAGCACGAAGTAATATTATATTAGATGGTAACTCCTC
>NZ_JAEHBX010000046.1:0-40504 GCF_016483395.1 Bacillus cereus group sp. N21 | reverse complement strand
CTAAAAACAAAGAAACGAATGTACGTTCCTATACTACTAGTATACATGGAGTTACAGAAAAAGGAAATGAAAACTTCGTGCTGTGCACGACCAACATTCATCCCCTCCCTACCACTGGACTATGTCCTGCACGCGCTTGAGGAAGGGGACTTCTGTTGGAGTACTGCTAAATCTAACGAGAGAATATAACTATTTTTTTATGAATAGGGTTGTAAATTTTAGTGATTTTTAAAACAGTTTCCTTTTATAGGGACGATTTCTTTTATCAATGAATATACTATTTTAAGAAAATGAAGGGGTGAAGGGAATTGGATTATTTAATTGAACTAAATCAGTGGGGTATAAAAGAAGGATTCCCCACCAAGCCCTATGCAGATGCTGATTATATACAAGCTGATAAGAATATACAGGGAATAAACAGTGCATTACAATTTGCGGCGGTTAACAATTATGTTGAAGTGATTCTTCCAAAGGGGAATTATGCGATCTGTTACCCTCGTGAAATCGCTATGGTTTCTAATATTGACTTTAATTTAAATGGTTCAACACTAAAAGTAATATATGATTCTAACAAAAAATCACCATTCGATAATAGAACAACTACTGATTATTACAACTTTAAAGGAAATAGTGTTGTTTTTAGCAAAACCACTAATTCTCATTTATTTGGCGGAACCGTCATTGGATGTAGGGATGATAGGAGTTTCTCGAATCCTTTAGAAGCAGCAATGGAGCACACATATGGAGTTCTCTTTCAAAGAAGTTCAAGTTATTGTTCTATGACAAATTGTACAGTTCGCGATTACATGGGTGATAATGTTTCATTTAGCTCAGATTCTATATATAACTATGGTGAATTTGATCAAGGACTTACATTAAGTGCTTTAGATTACACAACTGGACAACCAATCACCTCGGCTAATACACTCATAACAAAACTGTTAAACATACCTCAAGATTTAACACCAAAGATAAATTCTTTCCTTATAGCTGGCGCAGGATACGCTAGAAAAACTAATTTAAATACTAAAGAATTGGACATCTTCTTTTACGACAATAGCAACAAATTCATAGGGGTTATGAAGAAAAGACGAATTTATACCGATATTTCTATTCCTGTTACTGCAACTAAGTTTAGATTGCAGTATTACAATGAAACCAACCCAAGTAAGAATATGCAGATTACTATTATGTTTGGCGGGATTCCCCATCATAATACAGTGAAAAAGTGTGAAATATTTAATGGGCATAGGGGCGGTATTACTTTAGGTGGTAGCTATAACAAAATTGTAAACAATAAAATCCGTGATAATGGAAAAGGTTTGGTTAGGTTTTTGGATGGAAAACCGCTTTTCAATGACCCGACTAGGTATTCGATAAATATGGAAGATAGTTATGGGGCAAGCTGTACGATAAAAGATAACGAAATTTACGGTAGTTATCATGGTATCTTAGTCGGGTGTTACGATGTTTTAATAGAGCACAATCACATTTACAACATTGATAATATTGCAATCAATTTGTATTCTCTCGTGCATGCAAACATTAAGGATAACTTCTTATATAACTGTCAAAACAACATTGGCCTTATGACTTCTAATTTTAGTGCGGCGTTTGTGAATATCGAAGGCAACAGCTTTACAGGTGGCATCATGAATGTAACTAGTGATTCATACAGGGTTTCATTATCAAACAATCAATACGTAAATCCTGACATGATTGCAATGGGCGATAATTGCACGTTTGATAATAATTACATTATTTTTACAGAAAATCTAGTTACTGCACCGTGGCTAAAGGCAAACAAAATAAGCAGATGTACCTTTAAATCTGTTCCTATACAAAAGGAAATGACGTTTAAAGTGAAAGAGTATGATAATTGTAGATTCGAAAACTTACGAGTCAGATCTGAAAATCCAAATCCTAAGAATGTAGATGTCTGTGAATTCACTAGATCAGAATTTATTAATTGTGAGCTGAGAAATCATATGTTTAGCGGACGCCCCATGAACGTTAAGGTTACTAAATCAAAGCTTATAGATACGACCTGCGAAGTCGGTATTACAAATGTGGACAACCAAGTATCATACACATCATTAGAAGAATGCGATATCACTATCAATACCAAAAATAATCTGTTTTTATCAGATACAAACAGACCCTATACAATTTATAAAGCAGCAAATTGTATAGTCACGATAAACAATACATCTTTTGGTGCCTTATTAGCATCTGGCTCAGCTAATGCAGCGAATGAACTAGTTCTGGAAGGAAATGAGTTTGTTTATACAGGCTCTACACCTCTGAATTTAAAATACTATACAAATAAAAATCACATACGTAACTTTGTTGATTCAGACAATATTTTTACAAATATCACTTTACCTACTGTTTCCTAATGAAGACTAAGTGTATGTGAAGCAATAAAAGAAACCGGCTATGTAATAGGAGTCGGTTTTTAATACATAACGTATTTATTCCATGTTAAGCGAGGGCAACCGGTTTAATAGGGTCAGTCGCCCCCGGGAATCGCCTTATCTCTATCAATCTAAAAAATAAACTACCTCAAGATGAGAAAAATGAATTTCGTTGCTATAAAAGGAACGAATTTCTTGTTTTGGGGATATTTGCATTTCTTGGCTTGATGGCAATGGGATGAAGCCCCCCACTGATCAAACTTTCACTTTATTGCATTTCAAGGTTTTAAAATAATATCTATTAAAAAACCATATGAATTGAATCAAGTTATAAAAATATATATTAATCTAGGTTACATATGTAAGTGATGAATCATAGAATATGAGGTAATACTATTGCAAAAACACGAAATACTTATTAAGGAGCGATCAAATGAAGACATACTTTAATAAAAGAAGAATAAGCAGAAGAGACTTGAAGGAATATAAGCTCATTGGGGATGGGAAGGATGGAGAAGTATATCAATTAACTCATGATAAATGTGTGAAAATGTTTTTCCTGGAAGAAACTCAAAAAAAAGAGTTGAAAGCTCTGGTAATTGGACAATCATCACCTATTATTCCACGACTTTATGAATATGGAGAAAATTATATTGTCATGGAGTATATACATGGAATTTCACTTGCACGTCACTTGAAAAAAGAAAAACAGATCACTGAAGAATTAACTGAAAAAATATTAATAATGTTGGATGAATTTAAAAAGATCGGATTTACCAGATGGGACACGGAAGTAAGACACGTTTTAATAAATGAAGAAGGTCAGTTAAAAGTTATTGACCATAAAAGAGCTTTTACCTCAAATAGCAAGGCTCCTATTAAATTATTAAAGGGGTTTAAAAAATTTGGACTGTCACAGGATTTTTTAAACTATGTGAAGAATATACCTTCTTCTGCTTATAATACATGGGTGAAACATTGATAAAAAACCGAACGACCTGGGCCATGCCCTGCACATAATTAAGGAAGGGGACTTCTGTTGGAATACTGTTAAAAGATGATAAACAATAGAGCAAGCTCTCCGCTAATGACCGTTTCTTTTTGTAGCATCAATCATAAGTTAAGTAGTACAAGGAGTGATAAAAATAATGAGAGAGTGTGTTTTAGTCATTGGTGCTCACCCTGACGATGAGCTATTAGGAGTCGGCGGGACTTTAAAAAGACTAGTAGAAAATGGCTATCGGGTAATTTCAATCATTACCGCTTTAGGAAGAAAAGAGGAAGCACATCACATACAGCAGCTAAGCCGGTGTGCAAATAAGGTAATTGGTATTGAAGAAGTGATATTCCTCGAGCATGCTAATTTAGAGTTAGAATTAATTCCGCTGCATCAGTTAACGAAAGAAATAGAACAATTAATACAGACCTATAAACCGAGTAAAATCTTCACCCACCATTATGGAGATGTCAATATTGATCATTTAATTACTTTTCAAGCGGTTTTGACCGCGACTCGACCTCTGCCGAACCAAAAACCGATAGAATTAATTACATTTGAAACGGTTTCCTCTAGTGAGTGGAATATCCACACGAATGATAAAGCTTTCAAAGCTAATTATTTTGTCGACATTACAGATCAAATGGATTCAAAGATTGCGGCGCTCAAACATTACGATGTAGAAATGAGAGATTTTCCTCATCCTCGTTCATATGAAGGAGTTCAGTATTTAGGAAGAGTTAGAGGAATGACGATTGGCGTACAATACGCTGAAGCGTTCGAAGTGGTAAGGAGGATCTGGCGATGAAAAAGAAGCATATGTTTCCATATCCTTATGTAATTAAAGAAATGGATAAATATTTTGGAATTCATTCGTTCTCATTTCAAAAAAAGAAGAATGAAATGTACGAACGTTATACAAATACAGGGCCAAAGACGGTCCGAAAGAAAAGCCTTTCTATATTAATTGCTACGTTTTGGGACTATCCTCATACTGGAGGTTTATCTAATTATATTACGGCACTTAGTGAAGGGTTAAGACAACAAGGACATCAAGTCGACATTATCTCCCCTAATCAATTTCCTCGGAGTAAAGTAGAGACCCTGCGTGAAGTAGTTGTTCCCAGATTAAAAAATTTCTTTAATACACGTTATGGAAGTTATAATAGCATGATTTTGAAAAATCACAGACATATGTATATCTATGAAAAGATGCTTCTTCACAATATCGACTTAAAAAAATATGATATCTTCCATGCGCAAGATTTGTTTACAGCGAATATATTAGGAAGAATCAATGTATATTACGGAAAACCTTTGTTGTTTACACCCCATGGGATGTTTACTTTTAACCGGCTGAAATTTGGTATATTTAAAAAAGGTTCGCTGGAAGAAGTCTATTATAAAACATTAGAAAGAAAAGCCATTGAATTTGCCAATCACCTTATCATTCTCAGTGATTCATTTCGTGATCCGTTAATGCAGCTAGGGACTAAACAAGAGAACATGACAACTGTGCTTACGGGCATTGATTACCCTGAGAAGTATCGCACAAAAAATACATCAGCACACAAGAAGGTCGTTATTACATGTGTGGCGAGATTAGGCCCAAGAAAAGGCCATAATGTATTATTTGACGCACTTTCAAAGCTGAAAAGAAAATATACTGATAACATTAAAGTGCTCATTGTCGGAGATGGTGAGATGAGAGACACTTTAGAAAAGCAAGTTGATTCTTTGGGTCTTTCCATGGTGGAGTTTTTAGGGGCAAGGAATGATGTGCCAAACATTTTAAGCAAAACCGATGTTTTTGTACTTCCAACCCTAAACGACAGCCTGCCTATTTCTATCATTGAGGCCATGCATAGTGGAGCTTGTGTCATTTCGACAACATCGGGAGGCATACCTGAATTGGTGAATCACTCCAAGACAGGCATTCTAGTCGCTCCAGGAGATACAGATAAACTGGCACGTGCATTAAAGTTCGTCATTGCAAATCAGCAAGGTCGGGAGCAGTTGGGTGAAAGTGCAAGAAACTTTGCTAAAAAGCATTTAACTAGAGAGACAATGACAGCTCATATTGAAAAGATCTACAAAAAGTATTTGAGTGAGGAAGAATTCTATGAATCATGAACACGCAGCAGTTGTACTGGACTTAAGTGCCAATGGAATCGGAATCATCAGAAGCTTAGCGAGAAAAGGGATCAACGTTTATGCGTTCGATATAGAGAAACCTTATAAGATAGGAAAATCACGTCTTGCTTCATGTGGAGTATGCCCAAGTCCTTTATCAGAAGAAAAGGAATTACTAACTTTTTTAATCAATTTGGCTAAAGAATTTAAACTGAAACCGATTTTGTATACAGGTGCGGATGATTATGTGGTGTTCATTTCAAAATATCGAATGGAACTGTCTAACTACTATTTATTTTTGTTTCCTGAACATTCGCTGATTGAAGAAATACTGGATAAACACAAAATGTATGAATTAGCAGTGAAGCATAATATTACATGTCCTAAAACGTATGTGATCGAACATAAAGAACAAATGGAAGAAGCGATATTGGCCCTCGATTTCCCATGTATATTAAAGCCGACTTTGGGCCATGAGTTTCGAAAAAAAATAAATAAAAAGGCCATATTCATAAAAGATCCAGATCAACTAAGAAATGAGTATGAATTGTATCGACAGCATGGAAAGCTCATCATTCAGGAAATCATTCCTGGCGACAATCAGCATTTTTATAAAGTGGCCACTTTTTATGACGACAATATGGAGCTACTAGCGTTATTTTCTTTGCAAAAGAATCATCAATTCCCAGCTGAATTTGGAACGGGAGCTCATATTGTTAGTAAACAAGTTCCAGAATTGGTGGATATATGTTTACCATTTTTTGAAAAAATGAACCTTAAAGGTATTGGTATGGCAGAGTTTAAAAAGGACCCCCGAGATGGGGTTTATAAGTTTATTGAAATAAATCCTCGTTTTTGGTTAACGCATAGCTTGACAGGACCTGCTGGCGTGGATTTTGTTTATATGTATTATTTATATTTAACCAAGCAAAACCCCGGGCCGAGGATCAAACAAATAGACGGTGTCAAATGGATTTATCTTGTGCGGTATTATTTAACGTTCCGTCACAAGAAAAAAAGAGCTGAAATGACGTGGAAAGATTTTTATGAAGGCTTGCGAGGCAAAAAAGAGTTTGCTTTGTTTGCATGGGATGATCCAATGCCATTCATTAGAAGTGCGTGGTCTCATTTGAAGAACGCCTGGAAACAAAAACGAAAGGAATGAAAACGTTGTACGAGGCAAAAGTATTATTCCATCATTTTGAGAAGTTGAAGATTTCAGAAAAGCTTTCTTATTCAATGGCTGAGAAGGTTGTAATAGACCCTGCTAAAATCGAGTGTCTAAAATCAACAACAAGAATGAGTATCTACAAATTATCTCTTCGAAAAAAAACGAATCATTATCCCATTATTTTAAAAATATATCATTCAACAAACTATAAAAATGAAGTAGAGATTAATGTATATCAGAGAGCTTATCCTATATTGAGAGAGTTTCTTCCTCAAATATACCATGTTGAAAAAAACGGAAATGACACCTGGATATTCATGGAATTTGTTCAGCAAGTACGCGGCCAGATCACCTTCTCCCCGAAACATTTTGACTACATTATCCCCACCGTTGCCAAACTTCACGCACACACATTTGAAGACAATTTTAAAAAGCATAAAGATGTTTGGAAATCTTGGCTTCCTATTTATGAATCAAGCCACATGAGAAGTAATCGAGCCAAATATATTGGAAAGACGATTGCTTTTCTCGATGACGCAGCGAAAGACGACCGGTTAAGGGAGATCATTAAACCCTATCATAAACCGCTAATAAAACTATTTCATAAGGGACCGGATTTTTTCCCGGAACTATTTGAAAATGGTTCATCTATAACGCATGGTGATCTTCATATGCAAAACATGTGCAGCAACAATGTGACACCGGGTGCACCATGGAACATCCAGTTTATCGATTGGGAGTCCATTAAATATGCACCCGTCTGGTTTGATATGGTTGTTTTAGTCGAAATATTATTAGGTTTCAGAAAAGATTGGCAGAGCCATGCAGAAGAAATTCGCACGCATTGTGTGAAATCATATACAAAACAAATGCAGAAGAATGGCATTCAATTTAAAACGGCCCCAATTGACCTTTACAAAATGGCGTATTTGCAGAGAACATTAGAAAAGGGATTGCATACCCAGCTACGAAGAATATTTGATAACCGCGGCGGTGAGCTATTAACGTATCATCTTGAAAAAGTTTCAACTTGGGGAAGAGAATTAGGTTTATAAGATAAATAAAATTTTCACATTAGTAGAGTTAGGAGGAGATGCTTCTGAATACAATAAAGGAAGAGCGAAATGAATACATCTGTCCCTTCCATGCGAGCCTGCTAAAAGTCATGGATGAATACTATAAAATAGATAGTAAAACGAATCATTTAATGGAACCATTTCAGACATTTGGAATCAAAAAGAATCGCATACCAAGTAAAACAAATAAACTAAAGATTCTCTACGTAACGTTTTTGCGATATCCAAATACTGGAGGGTTATCAAATTATATTACTTCCTTAAAAACAGGTTTTGAAAAGTATGGTCATGACGTAGATGTCATCTCACCTACTCAAATGACAGCAGTTCATCTAGAGCAAGATATCCCGCAGGCTGCCGAACATGCAAGGGACTTTCTGCTGCAACGATATGGTACAGTCAATGAAAAAATTATAAAAAACACTAGTTTCATGAATGTGTATAAGTCTTTCTTAAGAGGAAGAAGTCTAGAACAATATGATGTGTTTCATGCACAAGATTTATTTTCTGTCTTTTTATTAGGACAACTAAATCTAGAATATAAGAAACCTCTTTTTTTTACACCGCATGGACATTTTACAAAAAGCCGGTTAAAGTTCGATAAAATAAAAAAAGGATCAATTGAGGAAGTTTATTTTAGTGAAATTGAAAAACAGGGAATAAGAGCATCCGATCAAATCATAACGATCAGTAATTCTTTTCATTCCCCTTTAAAAGAGTATGGCGCAAAGATAGAACAACTGGTTACTGTTCATACAGGCATACATTTTCATCAAGCTTCTATACCTAAACAAGAGTATAATGATAATCTTGTAATTTCCTGTGTTTCCCGCCTTTCTCCCAGAAAGGGTCATGACATTTTTCTGAAAGCGCTCTCGCAAATTCAACAAGATTTATCTAATGTAGAAATATGGATTGTTGGTGATGGTGTCATGAGAGAAAGACTAGAAGACCAAGTACTACAACTTGGTCTCGACAATATCAGGTTCTTTGGCAGAAGAACAGATATACCGGAAATCCTTTCCTCTTCTGCTATCTATGTCTTACCTACCATTAACGATAATTTTCCGATTTCAATTATTGAAGCTATGTTTTCTCGTCAAGCTATTGTTACAACAAATTGCGGTGGTATACCAGAAATGATTCAAAACGGAAAAACAGGGATCATTTGTGAACCGGGAAATGTACAACAACTTTCCGATGCTCTTAAATTGCTTTTAGCAAATAAGAGTCTTCGTGAACGTTTAGGAAGAAATGCTCAGGAATATTCACGACAACATCTAACTCAAGGTGGGATGATTTCAAAGATAGAAAGAATCTATCACTCTTTTATAAGCGATATGTAGAACATGTATGGAACGTCGTAATAAAAGAAATGATGCCTCAATCTATAAAGAAGAAATTCTTCATAGCCAGTTAAATAATAGTAAAGCGATTGAAGTATTAAAATGGAAGCCTGCTTCAGACGTCTCATTTGGTTTAGACCAAACGATTTCTTACTTAAAGAAAGCAAATCAAAGTAAAAGCTGACTTAAAGAAATTTGTATGTATGAAGAATGAATAGATAACTCATATGTGAGGAGCTAGTGTATTTGTCAATTGAAAATCCAGCCATTTTGTCATTAAAAACCCAGCCACTTCTTCGAAGTAATTGAAGAAGAATGGCTGGGTTTTTAACGATTATACGGGCTTACTTTTAGATTACCAAATACAAAAATCGCTTTAGTGACAATAAAATTTCTTTTATTTTACGTCTTACTCGCAATCCGCTCCATTACTTTCTCTAACTCATCCGGCTTCAAAAACTCAATAGGAGAGAATCCCTTCTCAAACGTAAGTGTATCCGCCTCAATCATTAGTACATATTTATCATTAACCTTGGCAATATGAATCTGTTCCTCAAAATCTGCAAGCAATGCCTTCACAGAAATATGATCTGCCTTTAGCTTTAATTCTATCTCAGGGGTATGCTCCACAATTTGCGCTGTAGCTTTCATTACTTCTTCCGTTGTGAAATGTTCCATAATTTCACGCTTAGGACTGGCGGCCCATACTTCCATCGCTTGGTCGAATTGTTCTCGTTCTTCCGTACCTTCTTCAAATACGTCTTCGATTTGGTCGTATACCATGTCCATAACTTGTGTTTTCATAATTTCTGGCATAGAGCGTTCGTATTCGACGAATTTTAAGAAATCCTCAAAGTAGCGTGCGTGTGATGCTTGGTGGATTTTTAGTTCGCCAGGCTCGACAATGCCTTCTTCTGGCATGTATGGGTATTGAATAGATTTCATATTTTTTGTCGTAATTGCCATTTCAACGTTGCGAATAAGTGTTGTTTCGTCGGAAATGGAAGCAACTTTTGGCTCGAAGTCACACTTCATAACGAATACGAATGGATCGTCAAAGTATTTCCTCAGTTTTGCTTGAGCAACTAAAAATACACCACCGCGTACTGCACTTGTATCGATATATGTATAAACGAGAGGTTCACTCATATCTTTAAAATTCTCTTTTGTTTCTGCAAAACGGATACGATTAAATAAATTATAATGAGGGTTGGAATCGAATTCGTGCCCAGTTTCTACAATAAATCGACCAATCTTTGTTGGGGCTTGTTCGGTTTTTGCATGACGTTCTACTTTTCGTTTAGATATTTTTAATAATTCACCATCTAAGAACTCTTTTAAGGGGCTGTCCTCATATTCTTCAGCATCTAACGTTTGAAAATGTTTATATCGCTTATCTGCTTGTTCACCTTTTCCTTCTACTTGTACGACATAGAAGGAGAGGAAGTTTATTTCAAAATCCATATTTATCACCTTGTTTCATTTCATTGACTCTTATCAGTATAGAGATGGAGAAAACTTTCGTCAATTTAATAAAATAAAACGGATAACAGAGGCTTACTATCTGTTAATTTGAAATATAGGAAGGGAGAGTCCCTTCCTATATAGTTCTTTGTTTTACTAATTTAAAATCCATCCTCAAGTGCTGAAAATGGAATGTTTAGTCGATTCTCTACAGTACGTAAACGCTGATTTAATCGATTGAGTCTACGTGTATGACGTTCTACTGTCTGTTGAAGTTGATTTACTCTTTGTTCTAGCTCATTTACTCGTCTTTCTAACTGACGGCCGCCACTACCTGGAAAGGAAATTGGAATTTGAAATTGTCTATTTGGATCATATGGATCAATTTGTTCTGTTTGTTCTATATATGGTTGATATTGCGATTGCCCGTCATATGATGGTTGATAGTTATAAAGGTTGTAGGGGGCATATGAATTATAGGGATACATAAACATCCTCCGTTCTCTAAATTTGCTTGAATTCATCATAATGTATGTGTAAGAGCGGATAGGTGGCACGGCAAATACCTATTTTGAATAGGGTGCTTCATCAAATGTATTCAAGAGAATTTGTGATAAGTTTTTATAAATGAGAATTGCCTATGAAGAATTCCAAAATATTAATGTATTAAAATTGTTTTTGAATAATCATTTGGTATATACTGGTTAAATAAGAAGGACATTACAAACTTAAGTTTTTTAAGTAAATATGTGTAGACATTTCTTAAAGAAAAGAGTAATTTTAATATAGTGGAAATCAAATTGTAATATTTTGTAGTCATATTGCAAAGTCATGTAATCATACATACATAAAATTGAAAACAAAGAGTAATGGTAGGGAAAAGGAGAGAGTATATTGTTACGTAAGGTACAAAGTATAGTAATAGGGGCACTATGTGTAAGTATAGTGAGTGGATGTGGTACAAAAATAAGTGAAGTTTCATTAGTAAGTGGCATAGGAGAGCATGCAGTAGAAGCTAAGACTGGTGTCAATGAAAGTGTAAGTTTAGTAGATGCTAGAAGTGGTAAAGAAGTAAAAAATGTTAATATAGCAAGCTTAGGTTATTTTGAAGATGAAAATAAGTTTAAAAAAGAAGTAACGAAGGTTGCTAAGGAAGTCGGAAAAACTATTGATCAAAAGATGGTCCCTTCTCGTATGGCAAGTGATGGAACATGGCAAGAAGGTAAGCCTTCTTATGAGTTAATGGAAAAAGAGCTAGTAGATAAACTAATGAACGTAGGAATGTGGGATTCTTCGTACCAACTACCAATTGTTGAGAAAAAACCTGTAGCGAAGCCGGAAGATGCAAGTGGAAATGGTGCAGTTTTAGGAAGATATGAAACAAACTTAGGTGGTTCTACAGGTGGTAGAATCGAGAATATTCGTTTGTCTGCAAGTAATATTAGTGGTGTCGTATTAGGAAAAGGAGATCGTTTCTCTTTTAACGCATTAATTGGAGATACAACACCGGACAAGGGGTATCAGTTAGGAAAAGAGATTGTTGACGGGAAACTAGTAGATGGTTATGGCGGAGGAGTATGTCAAACATCTTCTACTCTTTTTAATGCTGCAGATCAAGCTGGTTTAAAAATGGTGGAGAGAACTACACACTCCAAAACAGTAGGATACGTTCCACAAGGCCGAGATGCTACAATTGCATATCCATATTTAGATTTAGTGTTTGAAAATACAAATGAAGTGCCTGTGAAGCTTTATATGAGCATAGAGGGTGGAAAACTTGTTGCTGAGGTACGTGCAGCAAGATAAGAATTACCGTACATAAAAGTCTTATAGATTCAACTAACGATTAGTGGAAGATTAGGGGAATCTCCACTGATCGAAGTTTCACTTTATTATGATCTGAGCCATTCTTTCTAGTATTTTTCTAGAAGGGGTGGCTTTTTGTATACGTATAAATCAGTAATGAAAATTTATCCGCTATTCGCGGGCAGTAATACTCCCACCTCAAAAATCAGCAAAAGCAAAGAGATTAGGTGGGAGATAAACTTCCTGTAAAAGCTCGATTCTTGAGGGCTAATAATCAGTGGGGATGAAGCCCCAACCGATTATTAAAGATTTACTTTATCTACTGATTTAAAAAACTTCTTTTGATAAACTAGAATAAATAGGAAATAGGGTGTTTTAAAAGTATATTTACAATTAGGCAGCTATAATTTGATATAAACACGCCAAGTGAACCAAATGAAAGTTTGTCCAAATAGATAACAGTTTTAATAAAGGATAATAGGCATAACTTTGAGGAGGAGAGAACTATGCAATTCATTTTAGAAATGGTAGCAATTGCTGGAATAATATTTATTATTTTGATTTTAGGATTTAGTAAAACGTTAAAAGATGTCAATAGAAGGAAGAAGAATAAAGAAAACAAATGACTCATAATGCATAATGATAGAGAAAAAAGGTGCTTATGTATAGAAAGCATAAGTTTTTTTATAACAAAAATAAGGAGGAGGTCCGGCTGTGAGCTTTCCTCTTTATTTTTGTTATGTAATCCAAATCGGGAAAGGGTGAAAAGGAATTTAGTTTTTATGTTTTGTAAATATTTGATTAAGATGATGGTTCATATGATCAATATAATCTGTAACAAGCCATTCTAAAGTTACTTCCTGTTGGTCTTCCAACTTACATGTAAGTTGCCAGTGTTCATTCTTTACATTGCTTAGTAATTTTATCATTTGTATGTTAATAGCTTCCCATAATTTTAGAATTTCATTTGCTGAAAAAGATTGTTGATAATTATGTACTTGCACCCACAAATCTTGATCATAGCCAGTGAGTATAATTGTTTCCTTTGAAGTAAGAATATCAACAAAGCGTCTATGGTTTACCGTACCGGAATCGCAAAGATGACCTAATATTTCTTTTTTAGACCATTTTGTTGGGGCGAGTTTTATATCCATGTCAGAAAAAAGTATAATTTTTTGAGATGCAGTATGAATTATATGTTCTAATTGGGTTGCTAATGTAGACATGTGAATCCCTCCATTTTCATTAATAACTGAATGTTTGCAGCTCAATCCAATACCTTTTTACAACATTACCATCTTCTTCGATAAAATCATTATCACGAAGTCCTCTGTTATGCAAAATTGTTTTTTCTGAAGCAATATTACCTTCATCACAAACGACAAGTACTTTTGTAACACCTAATTCTATTATTTTTTCTAATGATAAAGCTAATAATTTTGTAGCATATCCTTTTTGTCTTGCTGAAGGACGAATACCATAACCGATATGCCCACCAGCATTGAATAGATGCTCAGTTAAACGATGACGAATATTTACAGCACCAACGATTTTGTTGTCATTTGTGATAAGCCAATAGGTAGAGTCCGGTACCCAACTATCGGGAATGTTTTTACCTTTCGCTGCATCCAGCAACTCTTGAACCATTGCTGGAAAATTAGAAGGATCTTTTGTGATAACCCAAGGAATCATCGTTTCACCACTATTTTTCCATTCTTGATAGAATTCTAAATATTCTTCTTGTAAGTCAATTGTGGGTTGTACTAAGTAGACATCCATTATTATTAGGCTCCTTTTATATATTTTTCGAAATATTAAAATAATCTTAACATAATTTGGATGGTAGAGAAATAAAGTACTTGGAGATATTGATGTTGATGAATTTAAAGGATATAGATTAGGAAAAGATTTCTACTCTAGAATCCCTTTGTTATGAAGTTAAATATTTTGAATTTATGTATGTATATTTATGGGTAATTAGAGAAACATATAAGAAATTAACTGGAGGTGAAGCAATGAATATTCGTGAAAATTACAATACAAATGAAATACTTATAACAGCTTCAGCGAGTGCTATTGAGCAAATGAAATATGAAATTGCTCGTGAACTTGGTGTTACACTTGGACCAGATTCTACAGCGCGTGCAAACGGTTCTGTAGGCGGAGAAATAACGAAGCGTTTAGTTCGTATGGGAGAAGAACAATTATCTGGACAATATAGAATTCATTAAAATATTTCTTTTTGAATATAGGTTATAAGTATTTTTTCTGTCTGGAATGTGTTTTGTTTCTTAGTCTGATGACAATAGAATACTGTCAGTAAATTAGAATAAACAAAAAAGTACTCTCAATGAGTACTTTTTTGTTTTCGCGTATTGAAACGACTTTTCAGAACCTTATTAGCAGGGGAACAAGGTTTTGAACAGAAACACTCTTCATTAAAAACTTAACGTTGATAGAATAAACAGTAAATTGAGAATTATTATATGGAATATTGCAAATGTTTAGTATAGATATTTTTTACTATGGTTATAGAGAAAAGATGTTTTTACTGTCTTGCTAGTGGAGAGGGGAAAGGAATAAAACTTAGCTTTTACTAATCGGGGAATTATGGATGTTTTATTTTCAGCAATCTTTTGTGAATTGGCCAGTTTACTTTCGGCTAATGCAAGTACAACTGTAAACGCCCCCTAGTATGATTTTTTCATTAAAAATTCCCCCGACTTTACGAATACATTTCGATATAAAAATGAGAAATACCATAATTATACATGTGAAACTTATCCGTAATAAAATGTTGTTCTGATTTTTTATAAGTAAGAAAAGACGGATAAAGTTTTGTTGACTTTCTCTTAAGGGAAGATTAATATGAATTTAAGTAGTATTATAAAATACCACTTAAATTCAATGCGAAATTTATGTGCAAAGTAAGGAGTGTTTCCATGATTGATTTATTAAAAAAGATAGGATTATCAGATCTAGAAGCGCGATGTTATTTGACATTACACGAAGAATCCGATTTGTCTGGCTATGAAGTTGCAAAACGGGTATCTGTTTCAAGAACAAATGTATATGCTGCGTTACGATCATTAACGGATAAAGGAGCTTGTCGAAGCATAGAAGGGGAGACGGTTCTTTATAATGCTGTTCCAATTGAGCAATTAATCCGTCTTTTTCAAACTGAATTTGAACAGACTTCGAAGGCACTTATCAATCAATTAAAAACTCCACCTAGACCTGCACCTGCTTTTTATAATTGGCAAGGAAGTAATGCATTAGATAATGCTGTACGCCGCGTTATTGCAAATGCGGAAACATCTATAGTTGTAGATGTTTGGTCAGAAGACTTGCACTATATAGAGGAAGCACTACTAGTAGCGGAATGCAAAGGAATTAGTGTTATCTTAATTACAATCGGAACATGTAAAACACCTCTTAAACATGTATTCCAGCATTATAGGGATGAAGAGTGGCCTGCTGATGAAAGGAAGTTTTCTATTCTCTGTGATTCTAGTTCAGCTTTAATTGGTAGTTTCGGAGGAGAGATTAAGCCATCTGCATTAGAGACGAATCATCCAGCAGTAATTGAAGTAATAAAAAATGCTTTTTACCATGATATGATGATGCAGCACATCGAAGAGGATTTTGGGAAAGAATTTCAAGAGAAGTATGGGGAGAATTACCGGAAAATGTTAAGCTATTTCAAAGAGAAAGGCTGGCATATTTAATGACGGCAATTGATATTCAATTTTGTAGTGAACTAATAAAACGTGTAGGAACCCGTTTATATGAAATTGCTAAAAGAGCGATTTCTTCCCATTCCACATATTCAATAAATGCACAAAAATCATTACAATGACTCAGCCAATACTCCTGTTGCCATCCACCATATCCAGGCGTTCTATGGATAAGTTCTTTTACTTTTTCTTCATCACTTACTTCCTCACAGGAGTATGGATCTTGAAATTCTCCATCAAATTTTTTAGATGCATTTCCATTAGCAATACACCAAGGACAGATGCTTTCTACCCTTTCTATAGAATAGAAAGGACCACTATAAACATACTCACGTTCGTTTTTGCAAACAGAACAAGTCGTAAATTCTTTTTTAAAAATCCCTAGTTCTAATGCGTTTGGATTATATTTAAAGGTTGGTAATTGCACGTCTGATTCCCCCATAAATGCTATTTAAATTTACATCGTATTTCTATTGCTAAATTGTAATCAGGTTAATTTGAATATAAACAAAATATCTTTATTTTACAAATATTACTGGGGATGATTTGACTGAAACATTAACGAGAAAGAAGATTTTTTCTAATTTCATGTTACATATTTTTGTGAGTTGATTAACTTATGGATGTCCAACTTAATAGTAATTGCACGGCATTTTTTATTTAGGACTTGAATTACTAGTTTTTTCAGATTATTATGTATGAAATAGTTCATCAGATGAATCGTTATAAAAAGATCTTAAATTGTATATGAAATCTGTAACAGAATGGTGGGAGAGAATGAAATGAAAGCTGTAACTGCAAATCTGATAATTGCTTTAAAAGAGGTACTTCCTGAAACACAAGTAGTAGTAAATGAAACGGTGAGAGAACTGCACAGTAAAGATGAATCTTATCATCCTAGCAGTCTGCCTGATGTTGTTGTATTTCCAACAACGACAAAAGAGGTTAGTGAGATAATGAAACTAGCGAACAAGTACCAAACACCAGTTGTACCATTTGGAGTGGGCTCAAGCTTGGAAGGTCATGTAATTCCATATGAAAATGGCATTACAATTGATTTTTCACTGATGAATCAAGTGCTGGAGGTAAGAGAAAAAGATTTTCTAGTTAAAGTGCAACCTGGAGTAACTCGTTCACAGCTTAATAAAGAATTAAAAAAGTATGGATTGTTTTTTAGTGTGGATCCAGGGGCGGATGCAACATTAGGTGGAATGGCTGCTACAAATGCAAGCGGAACGACCTCAGTAAAGTATGGCGTTATGCGTGATCAAGTTCGTGATTTAGAAGTTGTGCTTGCAGATGGAACGATTATACATACAGGGAATTTAGCTGCAAAGTCGTCATCTGGTTATCATTTAAATGGTATTTTCGTTGGATCAGAAGGAACACTTGGTTGTTTTACGGAATTAACGCTAAGAGTATATGGAATACCTGAGCATACGATGGCAGCAAGAGCATCTTTTCCGACAGTGAATGATGCGGTAGAAGCTGTAATTGATATTTTACAAGCTGGCATTCCGATTGCGAGAATTGAGCTTGTTGATGAACTTTCAATGAAACAAGTTAACAAATATAGTGAAACAAACTATAGGGAAGAGCCAACGTTATTTTTAGAGTTTCATGGAAATGAAGCGGGATTAAAACAAGATATTGATTTCACAAAAGAAATTGTTAAAGATCACAAGTGTAAGGCTGTTTCATTTGAAACAGAAACAGCAGCAAGAAATAAATTATGGGAAGCAAGACATAATTTAGCATACGCTTATGTTCATAGTTGCCCAGGGAAAAAACTGATGAGTATGGATGTTTGTGTACCAATTTCAGAGTTAGCAAGTGCAATACAGTATGCAAAAGAGACTTTAGATGCTATGGGAATTGTTGGGGGAATACTTGGACATGTCGGAGATGGGAATTTTCACGTTCTATTAATGGTGAATCCAAATGATACAGAGGAAGTGCATAAAACAGAAGCGGCAAATGAAAAAATTGTGATGTATGCTCTTGAGCGCGGTGGAACATGTACAGGTGAACATGGGGTAGGGATTGGTAAACAAAAATATCAAGAAAAAGAGCATGGAGCAGCACTTCTTGTGATGAAAAAAATGAAACAAGCTCTTGATCCGAAAAATATTCTGAATCCAAATAAGATTTTTAAAATTAAAGAATAGGGAATGATTCTGTCAATGACTCACGACTGAAGTCGCGGGTTTGGAAACTTTGCTTCCTTTGGGGAACAAAATTTAAATAAGATTGAGACGATGCTTCACTTGAATATTGAAGCCTTAACCGTTCTGTCCTCTCTTTATGTACGTGACTATACAGATGTTGAAGGAACGCAAATCATCAATATTTCTTCAGGAGGAGGATACTTGATTGTTGCTGATGCTGTGACCTACTGCGCGACAAAGTTCTATGTAAGTGCCTTTACAGAAGGTCTCGCACAAGAATTGAAAGGAAAAGGAGCAGCCATGCAAGCGAAAGTCTTGGCTCCTGCTGCAACAGAGACCGAATTTGCGAAACGATCCTATGATGTTGATAATTTTGAATATAATGGTGTTGTTCCTAAGTTCCATACAGCTGAACAAATGGCCGGTTTCTTGCTCGATTTATATGACAGTGGGAAGGTGGTAGGAATTGTGAATGGAGAAACGTATGACTTCGAATTAAGAGATCCGATTTATCCGTATGTGACCAGGACAAGAAACTAGTTTTTGAAAATCCCAACATAACAAAAAGCCGATAGTTCTGAAGTGACCCCAAAAAGTTAGACACATTTTAACAATTGGGGGCAGTTCATTACTACAAGTTCTTTTTTATTTTTCCTATAATAGCAAATGTAATTTCAAGGCTTATAATTTGTTATTTGCAAATATAGAATCTTCTAAGTGAATTACAGGGTATTGTTTAGAATCTAAGTTTTTAGTTATGACTGGATATAGTTCCATTTTCTTAGACAAATCAGTGATTGAAGCGCTCACTGTAAACCCATTTTTCGCATATAGATATATATGGAATTTATCATTCTTAGTCGGCAAAAAATTAATCTCAGATATTATACTTTGTATTTCGCTCGGTAATTTATTTAACTCCGAAATAAGTTTTCTAAGTTGTTTTTCATCATTTCTAGTAAATTGTTTTATTACAGGTACACTTTTGGAGATTTTATCATTTGTAAATTTATCCAACATTGTACCATTTTCAAGTAGAAGATAATACTTATTATCTTTAATCATATATGCAACAGTGCTATTTTCTTTAACATTAATAGTGACTCGACTTGGAAAGTTCTTTGAAATTTCGACTTCTTTAATCAGATTATTTTTCTGTATTCTTTTTTTTATATCTTCTTCATGTAAATTCCAATAATTATCTTTGTCGCTTAAATTGGATAGACTTATAATTTCTGCTTTTGAAATTATTTCATTTCCTGTTACATATATTGTTGAAATTTTTCCAAAGCGATTTAAAAATAATAACAAAATAAAAGTTATTAATCCACATATACTTAATGCTTTTTTCCTTCTAGTTGCTTTTAAATTTCGACTTTGTATTAGTTGTTGATGACGAACCTGTTGGTTAAATGGATATACATTATTTTGATTCATAATACCTTCCTCTAGTAGCCTATTATATTCCATTTAAAAAAATGCTCTAACATTTGTTGTTTAGTATGTTAATGGCCATCATGTACATATTTCGACTTTTTTACACTGCAGGGTGTATCCCCTAGCCCTGAAACGGACATAAATTCCTAAAACATTATATACATAATAGAATAATTTCTCAATATAGTTATAATATACAAGTGATATTCTTCACAATTAAATAAACAGATACAGCATTTTAGATTTCTAATTAAAAAATTAGTAACATTTAGTGATATAGTAAATCATCTCTAAGTGTTCTTAAAAAAATATCACCATTTTGTAAAATAATCAAGGTATCGAAAGAAATTTCATTCTCCCGATATCTAATATAGGGAATAAGGGAAGTAATGCTAAGAAAGATGAATGATTATTTTCATCGCGGGACTGAGAAGATGCCACCTCTAAGCGAAGGATAGGTGGCGAGTAGTTCATAAATGCTTCGTAAAAAATCACATAAACAAAGGGAGAAGAGTGATAAACATTCTTCTCCCTTTGTCTGTAATTAGGGTTAGCATTATACTAATAAATATACGCTGTTGTGAACTGCTAGATGAACAATCCACTTCTAAGATTTTAACAGAAATAAATAATAATATGATATGCAATATTGCATATTAAGATATAGATGTTCGGTATATACCCTAAATTGGAAGACTTGTATTTTATATTAAGTATATACAAATAAAGAATAATCCGCCAGTATCTAAATTGGCGGATTATTCTTTATTTTTTCCATTCTGTAAGTGTAACATCCCATAGTAATACATCGGTATCAATGAACTTGATACAAAGTTCATTTGCTTTATCCAACTCTATTTCAAAGGAACTTTTTGATGTAGATATGTTTTTTTCAGAGAATTGAACTGTTTGTACATCTTTTCCATCCACAGAAATAATTATCTTTCCAGAACGTTTACTAGCACCATCTGGGATACCAAGATAGCCCGAAATTTTTACATATTTACCCTTTAACAAGTATTTAAATTGCTGAAAATCTGTTCCATTACTACTATACATATTTAATTTAGATTCAATTTTTTTATGAGCAATTTCAAAACTATGGAAATTTTTATCTTTCGGTGCATATCCATTAGTTTCTGTCAGTTGATTTAGTCCTATAATAGTTCCGTTTTTGAGAGAGTGTTGCTGCTTTTCTATTGATTTGTTAAATTCACCTACAACAACAATCAATCCTAAAGTAAGGATTGATGCTGTTACACAAGTAATAATAAGTTTTTTAAAAAAAGTATTTGAACGAAATCCTATTTTATATGCAGCAAATCCTATTATAGCACCCATTGCATTCACAATTACATCATCAATGTCAAAACCTCCAAGAAAAGTTAGCATTTGTAAAACTTCTAGTATAAGGATTGAAATACAAAATGAGGTAATGAATCGAATGAAGCTACAGCGGTATAACAAAGGAATTAGTACTCCAAAAGGTATGAATGCAGTTAAATTCCCAAAATTAAAAACCCATAGGTTAAAGTCTTCTTCACCTGTCATATTTGGTAATCCTAAAGGAATACTAGTCGGAATTAACTGGTATTGGTATTCATAATTAATATATTTTAATCCCAACCTATCAAAACCAAGAAACATAAAGTAAAGTATTAAAATTGAATAAAAACCTAATATTGTGAGGACAATCTTACGATGTTTACCTTTGATAATAAAACCTCCTATTACTCAAGAATATTCGTATTGTTTTTATTAAATATGTATTTTTAAAATATAGCAATAAAAACATATTAATATAAGTAATAATGATGTATCAACAAAAAAAAAATTGTCAAAAAGTTAAATTGATAAAGGTGGTGAATAAGTATATCGGAATCAATTTTTGGTGATTTATTTATTTTAAATGTCGTTTAAACGTAATTTATATTTTTGAATAAAACTTATACACTACACAACTTTAAAAAGGTATTTTATACAGTTCATTCATAAAACGATTATTAACAATTCGATAAAATTTGTGAGGATTCAAAAAACATTTTTCAAACAATAACAAAATTGTGGAACACGCTTGTTGAGAAGATTGAACATGAAATGTGTATAATCCGTAGGACAGGGTGCTTACAATTTAGATTTTGAATAAATTTATTGTGGAATAAATTTCATAAAACTTATATATAAAGATATTAAATTATTGTCGTTAAAGATATCTCTAAAGACTCTAAATAGAGAAAGTGTTCTTTAATTTTGTTTGACAGGAAAATTTTCATTTGTATAATTAAGAAATGAGTTTATCTAGGTATTGTTATTTTACTTTTCATTTGAAAATGGATCTATCGCTCTCACATTAGTAGTTATGCTAGTAACAGACGGATTGGAAACGTTTAATATAATGTCGTTTTTATTTGATTTACAATGATGTTTATTATTTCTGAAAAGTACGAATACTCCCGTTTAATAACATATTAATAAGTTTACTTGGGTATTTGAAGTTGTATTATCGTTAATCGTAAAATGCAATATACTAAATTAGTTAATGATTTTTTATTAGAAATCTATCAGCTGTAATAAACTTATTATTTTTAATTACATTTAGAACTGTATTATTTTAATATATTGTACTTAAGAGGAGAATGAAATGAAACAAAAACAGAAAAAAAATACTAAAAAAAGTACGATTCCCTTAAGGTTGAATATATTGTTTTTCTGTGTATTTTTACTATTTTCAGCTGTTATTATTCAGCTAGGAAAAGTACAAATCATTGATGGAGAGAGTTATAAGAATATAGCGGAGAAACAAGGGAATTCCACAATCAGCATTCCCGTTCCACGTGGGCAAATTTTTGATCGGGAAGGAGAAAAAGTTGTTAACAACAATGCTATTCGTACTATTACATATACAAGGATGAAGGGTGTAGATTCAGAATGCATTCTAAAAACAGCTAGAGATCTGGCAAACGTACTTGAAATGCCAGAAGAAGACATAAATAAGTTAACCGAAACAGATAAAAAGGATTTTTGGGTAAAGTTAAATAAGGAAAAGGCTCAAAAAAAGATTACGAAACAAGATGAGGCAAAATTCCGAGC
The DNA here is from genome assembly GCF_016483395.1 of Bacillus cereus group sp. N21. Classification (NCBI taxonomy): domain Bacteria; kingdom Bacillati; phylum Bacillota; class Bacilli; order Caryophanales; family Bacillaceae; genus Bacillus; species Bacillus cereus group sp. N21. The sequence goes on along the minus strand of NZ_JAEHBX010000046.1, from coordinate 17,662 downwards.
CAAAAATATTGAAGGGAAAGAGCTTGATAAAAAAATAGAGGAATTAAGACGAGAACGTATCACAGATAAAGAACTAGGCGAATTAACACCAAAAGATTTAAAAGTATTAGCTATTAAAAGTAAAATGAGTTCGGGCTACTCAATGACACCTCAAATTATAAAGAAAAATGTGCCTGAGAAAGAATACACCATTATAAGTGAAAATTTAGCTAAATACCCAGGGGTAGATACAACAGTTGAATGGGAACGTAATTATGTAAATGGTGATTTATTTCGTTCGGTATTGGGTAATATAACAAATTCTGAAGAAGGACTGCCTAAAGAACACTTAGACTCTTATATGGTACGTGGTTATAGCCGTAATGATCGCGTAGGAAAAAGTTATATTGAACAACGATATGAAGATGTATTACATGGAACAAAAGCAGAAATTAAAAATATTACTGATAAAGAAGGAAACATTATTCGAACGGAAACCGTTTCTAAAGGGAAAAGCGGAAACAATGTAACGTTAACAATAGACATGAAATTACAGAAACAGGTAGAAGAGATTATTGAAAAGCATTTAAAAGCTTTTAAAGGTTCAGAACGTTTATTAGACCGAGCATTTGTTGTTATGATGAATCCAAAAACGGGGCAACTTTTATCTATGGCAGGGAAAAAATTAGTCAAAAAAGATGGAAATATAGAAGTGGAAGATTATGCTTTAGGCACAATGACAAGCTCCTACGAGCTTGGATCTACTGTAAAGGGAGCAACACTTTTAACAGGATATGAGACAGGTGCCATAACACCAGGAACATATTTTTATGATGCACCAATGAAATTTAAGGGAACAGCAAAAGCTAAGAAATCTTGGAAAGACTTTGGAACTATTGATGATATAAGGGCATTACAAGTTTCATCTAACGTGTATATGTTTAATACAGCTTTAAAAATTGCAGGTATAAATTATGTACCGAACAGTTCTTTAGATATTAAAGCGGCTACATTTGATAGGATGAGATATTATTTTGGGCAATTTGGATTAGGAGTTTCGACTGGAATTGATTTACCAAATGAAACGTTGGGACAACAAAAAAAACAAAATTATCAACCAGGTTTTTTACTAGATTTAGCTATTGGTCAGTTTGATACATATACGCCTTTGCAACTTGCACAGTATGTTTCTACCATTGCAAATGGGGGGTATCGAATGAAGCCGCAGATTGTACAAGAAATTCGGGAGCAAACAACGCAAGAAGAAGATATTGGTAAAGTTGTACAAACTATGCAACCGATTGTGCTGAACCGCGTAGATATGAAAAAGGAATATATCGACCGAGTACAAGAAGGCTTTAGGCAAGTGTTCCAAGAGGGTGATGGAACTGGTGTGAGGTATTTTCAAAAAGCTCCTTATAAACCAGCTGGTAAAACAGGAACAGCGCAAACAGTTTATGGAGGCGAGGACCCTGTTGGTAGAGATTCAGAAGGGAATCGTATTCATTGTTACAATTTAACTTTAGCAGGATATGCCCCATATGATAATCCAGAGGTTGCATTTTCCGTTGTTGTACCATGGGTAAATGATGATAAAGGTGGAATTAATTCAATGATTGGTAAAGATATCTTAGATGCATATTTCGCTTTAAAAAAGAATCAAGGAAGTAACGTTTCTCCATAAACAAACAAGTTGAATGCTTCTAGTAAATATATATAAACGAAACGCCCCTACATTAAAATTTTGTAGAGGCGTTTTTCATGAAAATAATCAATAAGGAATGGAAAAACATGAAGCAAAAGAACCCAAAATATTGGCGTAATATAACATTGTTTTTATTGATTACAGTGATGCTTATGATAATAAGTTTAAACTTTTTATTATGTAAAATAGAAGGGAAATCTATGTATCCTACTTTACAAAATGAAGAGTATATACTAGTTAATAGAGCAGGTGCAGCAATTTTTCCATTACGTCATGGAGAAATTGTTATTATAAAAAAACCCAATGATCCTAAGTATTATGTGAAAAGGATAATTGGATTGCCAAAGGACAAAGTTAAAATAGAAAATGATATTCTGTATATTAATGGAAAGGAAAAAAAAGAAAACTATATTTATAAAGATTTAAGTAATAAATCCAAATATCTTGCTAACTTTGAAGAAAGAGAAGTACCTTCAAATAAATTATTTGTAATGGGGGATAACCGTTACCATAGTAAAGATAGTCGAAATGGTCTGGGATATATTGATAGATCTAGTATTGTAGGAACAATAATATATCAATTTTAATTATTTGAATTTTGATATTTTGTATCTAAATTCAAATGGTAGTATCGCTTCATAAAGTAACTAAATAATGGATTTATGATTTGAAATGATGGAAAACAAGGGAAAACGTGAAACATAGAAAAGAAATAGTACATTACAATGACAAGATGTTAGAAACCATGAGGAATAGATAAAAATAATTATAGTGAATGTATATCACATAGTACTTGATGAATAGCAAAAAGCCCTAGCTAGGTGCAAAGCTAGGGCCCACAGTTTAATTAGATTGCCGACTACTGACTATCTACCTATCAAGTATAACATATAGTTTCTAAAAGTTTAATAAATGAATTTTGTAAATTAGTGAACAAAGAGGAATGTATAAGGGGCACGGCAACGATTCCTTCTTTTTGGGGCTACTCAAAATAGCCACGATCTTTTCATAAACAGAGTGTGGCTATTTTTTAAGTGCTTAACTTTTAAAGGTCTTTTTATTAAACTGTCCATTTTATAGGGTACAGTTCAGAGGAAAATAAGCATTTTTGCTATTTAGACTCACACAAATGATCTGTACATCAATTTAGCCTTGATAAACAGATCATTTGTAAGATGATAATTCATTGTAAAGAAGTAAGGATTACATGAACGCTTTTAAAAGAGTTGTTACTAACGGAATTACTCCACCTAAAAATGATAAAATTGCAATTGCCATAATAATTCCTCCTTTATAAATTTCTGAATATTAAGAACTTTGTAAGTTTATTATATTATAAGTTTAAGAATATAACAATATATTTTTAAATTTATAAGGGGGGATTTTTAGAATGTTCCTGTATTTTAATGCTGATGTAATTTTGAAATATACTCTGACTAAAATAGACAGAAGAAATAGAACTACAAGACAAAGTATAATAAAAAGAACCAGCCGAAATTAGAGGGATTTTCGGATATGGCGGGTTATTCTGTGAATCGTTTCCGTACCCCATGAATAGAATATTCATAATGTGACATAGCATCATTTTTGATAAAATGGAATTAAAAGGAAGTTAGTGCGTCTATGATAATAATAAAGGAGATAATTATACTGAATATCTTTTTCTATTTCTTACTCATTCTGTTATTTCTTCTTGTTGATTACTATTGTTTAGATATGGATAACAAAAGATGGGGATGGTTTAAAAAAGAAGTAAAAAGCAAAAAACAATCTTTTTTACTCTAGTTCTTCTCTTAACCTTCATAGGATACATACTTATTGATGCTGAATACTTTAAAATCTGATGCCTTTAGTTAGCTAAAGAAGCCAATTTTTCTTAAGAACTCAATAGTTAATATCACTCACTTCCAATAGAGATGATTATGTGAATGGAAAATCCCTTTTCAGGTTACAAATATCTTTTGCAGTCTAAAACATTTTTATGAAATATAATTTAGTTGGTTTAGAAAGAATACCATTTTTTATACTTGAGGATAGAAAAATTCTTAAGTGGATGAGTAGGACGTACCGCCCGCATTTTAACGAAAATATACGCTAAGCAAAATTCGGCATGAAAAAGCGTTGATTTTACTAATCTAAGAAAATCCCCTAATCTCAAAAGCGTCAGTAAGTATTTGAGACAAATGCACTTCAACGTAAAAAACGTAAAATAAGCTAAAAATAGCTTAAACGGTTTCTCAAAACTTATCTTTAAATTAAAATCCCAATTGAAATCATGCTGTTGGTTTTTGAAAATCTCTTAGCGTATAAAAATATTAAAATGTGCGTGCTACACCTTTTTAAATTTCTGTTCAATCTTATCATGTACGGATTCGATTTTTTCAGGCAACACAAATAAATACTGGATAAGGACTTCTAATAATTCTGTTAATAAAGCTACTGTTTCATCATCAATTTCCTGTTTCAATTCAAGCATCTCATAAAGAGGGCTGTCTGGATGAATGAGGTGGCCAACATCTTGAATCGGTTTAGTTAAATCGATATATTTTGGCAATTGCTCAAATTGCTGGGAAAGAGGCTGCCCATTACTTTTCTCTCCAAGAAAATGTTTGAGGACACTTTCAAGAACTCGTTTTGACATTACTGCAGCAGCAGAATTATCTTTTGACTGACTGACATTTAAAGTAGAGCGATACGCCCTGACAAGGTCTATAGGGACATGTTTATTGCGTTCGAGCTGATCCGAAGGATCTTTTAAATCCGAAGGACTATAAATATAAACTTCTACTTCTTCATTTATTCGATCCATATAATCATTAAACATAATCACGAATTCTGATGGCTTTTTACATTCAAAACAAAGCCCTTCTGCGAATAATCCTCTTTTTGTAACTTGGTAAAAATTCGTTTTTAACGTAAATTCACTTGATTTACCGCATTTAGGACACTCGCTTTTGACATTTTTCGGCACCTTTAAATACCCATACTGGGTATGAGATGAAATGGCTCCTGGCAATATTTTTCTCATTTAAACCTCCTAAAAACTCAACCCTAATACGTAACTTATATAAATATTTCTGGTAACTATTCAGTCACCTCATGAAGATATAAGGCATTTGGGAAAATTAACCAAAATATGTTTGCCTGTTTTATCACAAGATGTAGTGTTATCGCACATGTTTGTGTTGTAGCAAAAAAATAGACCGAATTTTCGCCTATGAAACTCCTAAATTAAAGGTATTGCTGAGTAGTTATTATTTTCGTATAGTGTATAATTGGTAATACAAATTTTTAAAGTTATAGAAAAAGTATAACTTTAAAAATTATAATTACAATATGTAATATATGGAAATAAAAGTTTTTTCTAGTAGAGTATCATCATAAATGCCCACATTTTAACACCAAGAAAGAGGAGGAAATATTATGGAAATCACAATGTCAATTTTAAAATTTGTAGGTGGATTACTTCCATTCGTACAAGAGCTTTTAAAAGCATTTATGTAAGTTCATTATTTAGCAATTATTTATAAAAATTATCATACAAATGATCTGTATATCAAAGGTGAATTGATGTGCAGATCATTTGTGTGAGCAAAGTCCCTTTAGACATTATGAATGGACTTATTTAACTTGCTTTATGCTTAGCGTACAGACAGCTACTGTACGTTAAGAGATACTTGTTCAGAAAATCATATGTTTATGAACAAAGGATAAATCGATATTGGATTCACTATTCTATTATTTAATTTTATAATCTGTTAATTTTTAATACAGAGAACATACAGACTGTAAAACAATCAAGTAAAATTAAGAATTTGTAATTAGATGATGGTAAAGCTCAGGTATGTTTTTCATACAAAAGGATTTTTTCACCCCTCTAAGTAAAATAAAGTTAGGTATTGTATTTTTTAATAATATCCAGCTGGTTTTATGTTGAATTTGATTACCGTAAAAATATAAATAAGTTAATAAAGAAAGAGGTTTATGTAAATATGGTTCATTACAACAATCAAGATAGCTTACATCGAGTATTTACATTAAAAGGAACGATTATAAGGGATATTTTCCCTCAAATTTTATTATATATATGTGTCTCAACAGGTATGGTTATAATTAATCACTATTATGTAGAAATAAATATAAATCAAACTCCATGGGTTATTGTTGGTGGAGCTTTAGGTTTACTATTAGTATTTCGGACCAATACTGCCTATGATAGGTATTGGGAAGGAAGAAAGTTATTTGGCGCTATTGGTGGCTCTACTAGGAATTTGGCGGTGAGTTTTTTAAGTCATTGGGATTCTAAAGGGGAAAATACGGATCAGGAGAAGCTGAAGTTTTTACATCTATTAATTGCTTTTCCAAAATTGGCTAAACAACATTTGAGAGATGAAAAAGATTTATCTGAAGTAAAAGATTTGTTTAAATTATGTTCTGATAAGGAAAAAAAGCTATTGATTGAGTCAAACTATTTACCGATTACTATTGTGTTTATGTTAAAAACTATCCTATCAAAAGGATTAAGATCTGGTCACCTTCACCCCAATATAATAATTAATATGGAAGCTGATTTGAATAATCTGCTTACTGCAATTGGTGGATGTGACCGTATCAAAGCAACCCCTATTCCTTTTGCATATTTCGCCCATATAAAAAGTTTATTGATTATATTTTGTGGGACTTTACCAATTGGTCTTGTTGATAGTCTCGGATGGTTTACAGTGCTTGCAACTACGTTTATTAGTTTTGCATTTATAGGGATTGAAGCGATAGGAGTTGAAATCGAAGATCCATTCGGTCATGATCCAAATGACCTTCCACTAGAAGGGATTTGTATAGGAGTGGAAACTCATTTATTACACTTATACAATCAAAATAATCTATTAGAGTCGTCAGCTTTAAATTCTCATAAAAAAATCATCTAATTGCATATTTCATGAGACTTTTAAAATTATTTATTCATATCATTAACAAAAAGAGTTCTATTCATTTAGAACTCTTTTTATATTCTCTTCATAAATGAATTCAAAAGTAGAAATACATTTAATAAAACACACATGGACTTTTCTTTATATCATAGCTTCAGTTTAATGATAGATAATTACCATGTAATTAGCAGTACTAAAAAAATACATATGATATTTTTATCTCCAGAGTTATATGATAGTGAACTGTTTTACGTTAATACCACGAAATTTCCTCAATTTCGTTTTTCATACTTCTTCATTATGTTATGTATTTTTGTAAATTTAATTTTGGTATTTATCATTTTTCTCTAAGGTGTTTTGAGGGGAAATAATTCTTCCTTTTTGATATAACTTAATATTAACTACTTGAGATTTATCTAAAGGTCACTATTACGCAATTTACTAATAACAAATAACCAATTACATTCCAAAACACTATTATGAGAGTGTTTTGGAATGTAATTCATTTTAAAAGTTGAATTTATATGGATGATGGCTTGGTTTTTAAATCTTGTCAAGAGCGAATTTTCCGCTTAACCACAGCTTTATATTTTTTATATAAATATATAATATTTCTCCGTGCTATAATCCACTCATGAAATGTGCACGTTTCTAAAATATAGAATCATAAGAGAATTGAATTGAGGAATAGTTGTATGTATCCAGCTATTTGCGGGCAGTAAGAACCCCATCTCAAAATTCGGCAAAAGCAAAGAAATTAGGTGGGGATCGGGCTGCTCGTAAAAGTCAGATTGGTGAGAGCTAATAGCCATTGAGGGATGAAGCCCCCTACTGATTAAAGTTTCACTTTATCTTGATAATGACTTGTTTCAATCAGTTACTCAATAACCCTTAAAATAGTGAGGTAAACAATATGAATCAAATACACAATGGAATTATTTTTACTGCAATACCAAATAAATCGAATCAATATTATCGACCATTTTATGAAGATCTTATTTATTTTAATGAGAACCTAAATGAAAATAAAGCATTTACCGATCAACTTATATCTTGAACTGTGGAAGAACAAGACTTTGATACAAACTTTTTTGAGTATGACGACATTTGGTTAAGAGACGTTGCACCAGTTGTAACAAATCACCTCGTTAAATTTAAATACCAACCAGATTACTTACCTGAAAGTCAAAGTCGATATTTAAATCAACAATTCAATAAATGGCTGAAGAAAAATGACTTTGAATATATTACTTCCCCATTGATATTAGATGGCGGTAATCTCATTTGGAATAAAAAAGATACAATTATATTAACGGATCGTATACTTGACGATAATTATGATTGGACAGAAAAAGAAATTATAGAGCAACTGGAATGGGATTTAGATGTCAGTCGAGTTATTATCATTCCTTCTGAACCAGGAGATGTGCTTGCACATGCAGACGGTATGATTAAGTTTATTGATGAACATACAATGTTTATCAGTGACTTTCTAGGAGATTACGAATTTAGGCATAGCATTCAAGAGATTATTCGAGAGCAAATGCCTGAAGCGGAGTTTGTAGTTGTTCCTTCTTCATATACAGAAGAAGGGCAATATGATCAAGAGATAGCATTAGCCAAAGGTTTATATATAAACATGTTAGAAACAAGAGATGCTCTCTATGTTCCTAGGTTTGGATTATCTAAAGATCAGGAAGTCTTACAATACATCCAAAAACATACTGATAAACATGCGATTCCAGTTCATGTAGGAGATATATCGACAATGGGAGGCGCAATTAATTGCTTAACGTGGTATTGTCCCATTCATTTGTTACCTCAAAAATTTAAAAGAATGAAAAGTCGGGAGGATGAATTCTCCATTTCGGATTTTTTTAATTGGAAATGATGTCTGTTTGCAAACTCCCTGTAAAAAATATAATACCTTTCACGTTCATGCTTATTATGAGGGTGAAAGGTTATTATATGAGATCATAAAAGGCGAGTTCATTCTATGTTAGGATTAAAATCATTTAAAACAGCAATCTCTATATTGAGTGGTATTGAAGCCATGCATATGATGAAAAAAGGACAAGTTGTTTTACCGGACGAATCCGTCCAAAACCAGAAAGAATTTATTCATAAATTGTTTGGCTTAGCTTCATAAGATAGAAATGTAGAGGGAATTGCTATTCTATGATTCTAACTAACATTTTTGCACCAGAACCATATTTAGTCATATACGCTGATCTATGTCTATCTCTTGTGAAACTTTGCAACAGAACCCCAAGAATAATCTACATGAAATGTATAATAATCTGATGAACAATTAGTTTAAAATTAAGTATAAAAGCAATTATCTGGAATCTAATTGTAATTCAGCTTTGTCGCTTGTGAGTGTATTAGAAAAATTACAATTTCCAGAGTAGATGGCTCTTGATTCATCACACGAATCAGATTTTTCACATCCTATAAGTATTCCTAATGTTATAAACAATAATAAGATCTTTTTCATTATAATACACGCTCCATAATAGTTAGAATGTTATGATGTACTTAGACTAAGATAGGACTCACTACACATACCCATCAACTTAAGAAATGGGTTGTTTCCCAAGACGAAAAAAAGAGTTGAATTCTCATAAATAACTGTAAAATAATAGAATTTTCGTTTAGGAGCTACTTTAATATCTTAACTTGATCGGAATGGCATGCTACCCTTATAACCCTAAAATTATATACGAATCAATATATTTACATGCTATAAAATGCAAAATTGCATATTTAACCTTCTCAATAGAGTGTACTCTATTGAGAATAGGGGTACCGCCACATCGCTATCAAGCTAATAAAAAGAAATGCCCCCTAAAATGAAAAAATACGCTATTCTCTCTGTGTGTCCCAACTGTGACAGCGAATGATTTATGTATCCGAGACTTAGGTTATTTTCATTTGAAAGACCTTCAATATATACAAGATAAAGAGGCCTACTATTTTATAAAATGTTGAAGGTACCCCGTTTTACAGGTATCTCGTCTGAACCCCTGTATCACTTAATCTATGAACACATAAAAAAAGGAAGAGAATTTAAAATGCATCTTAATATGAAATATTGCATATTAAAATGTATTGATAAAAAAGTAAGTGCTTACTATAATAAAAGCATAAAGATGTACTACATCTTAACATCAAAAAAGAGGAGGAAATCATATGGAAATCGCAATGGCAGTTTTAAAATTTATAGGTGGAGTAATTCCATTCGTACAAGAGCTTTTAAAAGCATTTATGTAAGTTCTTTATTCAGCAATTATTTATAAAAATTATCATACAAATGGTCTGTATATCAAAGATGAATTGAGGTGCAGATCATTTGTATGAGCAAACTTTAAACAAGAAAAAGAATCCTAGAAATCATAAGGGATTCTTTTTCTTTATGTGTAATTAGGGCTGTAACCAGATTTATTGACTCTTCCAAGAGAAAGTTCTTCCACATAAGTTTCAAATTAACTTATCATGTTTACAATTCTATTTAATTATATCGAATAGGAGCAGAAATATATGAAGAGAAACATATTAGAATATCAATACCGCTTAAACACATTAAAAAGTTGTGTGTGGATTTTTGGGATCTTATTAATTATTAATTGGTATAATTTATGTGCAAATCTTATACTTAGACATAACTTTTTGTGGGAAAAGGCTTTATTGGTCATAATTTTTACTATCGTATTCATAAATACTTTACATCAAATTAAAACCAAGAACTATAAAATTACATAACATACATTTTTAACACATTGTATTTGATACACAAACTCTAAAATATGGTACTTACGGATTCGTTGCACACAACCTACATCTCTAGATACGCTGAATACTAAAATCCCAGTATTCTTTATTCGTTGTAAACCCAATAACCTTTAGGCTTACGCCTAACCGACATTCATCTCACACCTACTCATTGGGCTACACCTTTTACATTCTTTGAAGTGGGATTCTTCTGTCGGGGGAATGATAAAATAATATGTAATAGCACATATTAAAATAAAATTTATGCGATACGGAAATTGTGTAAAAACATACCGAAAATATCCCCAAATACATTCCTCACTCATAAAAAAGAGATAAAGCACTTCATAAAATGCTTTATCTCTTTTTTTATGAGTATTTCTTATTTCACGTAAATTTACCATATGTATCACCTCCTACTATAACCATACACACCTTTTACTTTCTCATAACACTGTTGGATGAAGTGTTTCAGCTCTTCATTTTCCTATTGTCTTGGTGCAAGGAATCCTTGTCAGTTTAGCCATTTATAATAGCCGCTTCGAGAAACACTTATCAAACAACAGAGTAGGCTGACGGAGTATTCGGTTGTTAAAATATCGCAATTGAGTCGCTTGTATCACCTCTTTTGAAGATCCCATAACTTTTTTAATGTCATGCTTTATAATAGGAGGGTGTCCTCTATGTCTAATGAACATTAGTTCACTTATTAATAGTCAAATTATCTAGGATCTGCCACAAAAAAGAAGAAAATCACAAAAATTAACTTCTTTTTAAGTAGGGAAACTTTTATGTTTATTAACTGTTGAATTCATCAGAAAACACTTTAGATTTGATATATTAAAAAATTAAAAAAGCGTATAAATATGAAATATTGCATATCGAAATGCATTGATATCCAAATGAATTCTCGCTATTATAGTAGTATAAAAATTTACCACAATTCAATACTCAAAAAAGAGGAGGAAATCATATGGAAATCGCAATTGCAGTTTTGAAATTCATTGGTGGAGTAATTCCATTAGTAACAGAATTATTAAAAGCAGTGATGTAGTTTAGTTTTTGCAATTATTTATATCATATGAAGCACAAAATAAAGAGGTCAGTTTCTTTAAAATAAAGGATCGACCTCTTTATTTTGTGCTTCATATAGCCTAAGGTATTAAAAGGTTTTTAGCTTTTATTTTTTGGTTTATAGCCAGTTACTTTAGGGGGTTGTCCCATATAAATTGTTCAATAAACGTATGTACTAAATTATATCATCATTAAGGGGAAGGCATTATGTTACCAACTACAACACATCGACCAACTAAAAAGAAAAAATGGATTATCATTGGGGTTATTGCATTAATTGTCATCGTTGCAGCCGTCAATATTTTTGTTATGCAAGGTAAGAAGAAGGAGACAGCAAAGGGAGACGCTGTTAGCTTTGAGAAAGTAACAGAACGTACACTCAATAATACAAAATTGATTTCTGGACAAGTAAAGCCTGGGAATATTGAGAGCTTCTATGCAGATCCGACAAAAGGAAAAGTGAAGGATATTGCGGTGAAAGAAGGGCAAGAAGTAGAAAAAGGGACGAAGTTATTCTCTTATGATAATGAAGAAATCAATCTACAATTGAAGCAAGCTGAGCTTGATCAAAAAATGGCAACAATGCGCTATGATCAAGGGAAAAAGAAAATAGATTCACTAAATAAAGAGATTAAGAAAGCAAAAGATAGCGGCGCTGGAAAAGAAGTAACAGATCCGTTAGAAGAGCAAGTAAGTGAACTAGAAATACAGCAAAAAACAACTGAACTTGAGAAAGAAAAAGGTCAATTACAATCACAACAATTAAAGAAAAAACAAGATGAACTCACAATTTATAGTAACTTTGCTGGTGTTGTACAAAAATTAGATAAAGATGCAGCACAAGGTTCGACGCAAGCAATGGGTGGACAAGGAAAATCATTTTTACAAATCGCATCTAAAGAACCATTCCAAATTCAAGGGACATTAACAGAACTTCAAAAATCACAAATCCAAAAAGATCAAACATTTACTGCAACTGCAAAAGCAAATAGTAAGAAGAAATGGACAGGGAAAATTACAGAAGTAAGTGAATTTCCGACAAGTGTAGAGATGGCTCAAGCAGCTGGTGTTGGTGAGGGAACACAAAATATGTCTCAGTATACATATAAAGCTAGTTTAGGTGGACAAGAAGGTTTATCTCCAGGCTATCACGTATCACTGCAAGTAAACTTAGAGAATAAGAAGATGATTGCTGTTCCTAGTAAAAGTATTATTGAAAAAGCTGGTAATCTATTTGTTTATGTAGAAGACAAAGGAAAGCTTCGTAAACAAAATGTGAAAAAAGGTTCTACTGATGGAGATTGGACAGAAATTCTTGAAGGTGTAACAGTGGGACAAAAGGTGGTTAAAAATCCTTCCGACAACGTGTATGACGGAATGGAAGTGAAAGAAAAATGATTACGTTAAACAATATTCATAAAACATATTACCAAGGGAAGCTAGCGGTACCGATTTTACATGGTATTAGTTTAACAATTCAAAACGGTGAGTTTGTTTCCATTATGGGACCATCTGGCTCAGGGAAATCAACCCTCATGAATATTATCGGTTGTTTAGATCGTCCGACAGAAGGGGAATATGTGTTAAACGGCGTGAATATCTTAACGGCAGATGAAGCAAAACTTGCCCTTATTCGTAATGAATATATCGGTTTTGTATTCCAGCATTTTAACTTATTGCCACGTCTTTCAGCAGTAGAAAATGTAGAACTACCGCTTATATATGGCGGTGTGAAGAAAGCAGAGCGTCGTCAGAGAGCTCTTGAAGCACTTGAGAAAGTTGGATTGGCTGATCGTGTACACCACCTGCCAAGCGAACTTTCAGGTGGGCAAAAACAGCGTGTGGCTATCGCGCGTTCTATTGCGAATAATCCAACGTTTATTATGGCGGATGAGCCAACTGGTGCTCTTGATACAAAGTCTGGGGAGCAAGTTATGGACATTTTCACAAAGTTAAACGCAGAAGGTACAACGATTGTTATGGTTACGCATGAAGATGAAGTTGCGGCGTATTCTTCGCGCCGAATCGTACTAAGGGATGGGAAAATTACAGAAGATAGAAGGTGTGCGGTATGAGTTTACTAGATAGTATAAAGATTGCCCTATCTTCAATTCTAGCTCATAAACTGCGCTCAGCACTTACGATGCTTGGGATTATTATCGGTGTTGGTTCCATTATTACTGTTGTTGCGATTGGGCAGGGCGGGGAAGCAGCGTTAAAATCACAATTTGTTGGTTCTGGGAATAGTGTGATTTCTATTCACTATACTCCTGACATGAATGATTCATTTGGTATGGAATCCATGGGAAAACCGAAATTGACAGAAGAAGATATTTTTGAAATTAAAAAGCTTCCAGAGATTTCACACGTAATTAAGACGAATTCAAACATGGAAACACTTGATGTCAATGATAAAAAAGATATGGTGAATATTAAAGGGCTAGACAGCGAATATTTCGCTGCGAATAAAGTTAAGGTGTTAAAAGGCCGTTCTTTAAATGATACAGATATCGATTATGGAAATAACGTTGTCATGATTAGTTCCGATGTAGAAGAAAAGATATTTGAAAAAGAAAATCCAGTTGGAAAGATTATTGAAATGAAAGGCCAACCGCTGCAAATTATTGGTGTATATAAAGCCGAGGGCGGATTCATGGGAATGGGAGGTTCAGAAGTTCTAATTCCACTAACGTTATGGCCGTCGTTGTATGGAACAGATGAAATTCAAGAGATTTCTGTCCAAGCGAAAAATGTAGATAATTTAGATGACGCTGGAAAGAAAGCGGCTGATGCATTAAATAGTCGTAAGCCAAGTGAGTTTACAGGTAAATATGAGGTAATGAATTTAAAAGAAATTCAAGATGGTATTTCTAAGATGACAAATATCATGACGATGATTATTGGAGGTATTGCTGGCATTTCATTAGTCGTTGGTGGTATTGGCGTTATGAACATTATGCTCGTATCCGTAACAGAGCGTACGCGTGAAATTGGGGTACGTAAAGCACTTGGGGCAACGCGCAGTAAAATTTTACTGCAATTCTTAATTGAGGCTGTTATGTTAACGCTTCTTGGTGGATTAATCGGAATTGGTCTTGGTTACGGGGGCGCATATATTGTTTCTACATTTGCGAAATGGCCACCACTCGTTTCATGGCAAGTAGTTGTTGGCGGCGTATTATTCTCGATGACGCTTGGTATTATCTTCGGATTAATTCCAGCGAATAAGGCGGCGAAATTAGATCCAATTGAAGCACTTCGTTACGAATAGGTTAAATCGGGGCAGCAACTTAAGCTTATAGAAGCGGATACAATTGTAGAGCTAAATAATCTGTTTTAGAGCACAATCTTTTTTCACTTGTTCGCCTAATTATTTTAAAGCGCTAATGATAAAATAACCATGGTACATTAAACTAATATTGAAAATAAAAAAGACAGTATAATAACTGTCTTTTTTATTTTCAATATTCAATAAAAGAAACAAAAGGTTTATCTTCATTTTTTTCTCTTACAACAACTGCTTCAACTTTTTGCTCAGACTTTATATTCATTTGAACCTTAACATCTTTAGGTAAAATATCTAGTATCTTTTGGACTATCATTTGTGTAAAAGCAATCAGTTCTGATTTACCATTAAATTTAACTAAAACATTCATATTTATAGTATCCATATGATCATCTTTATAAAAAATTGTAGCATTAACCGGTATATAATCATAATCAGCTGTAGTGAATTTTTTCACTTCATGAGAAAAACGATCTAACTCTTCATTATCTTTATTATATACTTGTTTAAAATCATCAGAAGGATAAGCAAAGGATTTTTCGTTAATATTAGCCCACTGTCCTATACTATTCTCACCTTTTTGTACTGTTACACTAGAAATAAAAGTACCGGCTTTTAAAGAATCAGAAGCTTCCTGTTTAAAAATAGAAAAAGTAATAGGAACTTTTACAAAGTTCTTATTATCATAAAGAACTTTTAAAAGTTGATTAGCAATTTCACTGCCCTTAACATTTGCTTCTTCATTAGAATGATTTGAAGTCATGGCTAAACCGATAACAACACCAGCTAAACTCAATTCACCTGAATTTTTCTTAGTATAATAATCATATTCTATAATATTAGATACATAAGGTATTTCTTGTTTTGTGAGTAATTCGTCTATTGTTTTTTGAGCAATATATTCACTTCTTTGTAATAAATGATTTTTTGTATCAAATTGCTTAGATGCCATATTCATTAAACCTAATTCTAATTTATCTATATCTAATTTAGAATTAGTTTGTATATTAACTGTATTTATTATTTTATGTTCTTTTAAAGGAATAATAGTTTTATAATAATTATCAGAAATAGAATATTTCGGAATAATGCTATTTCCCTTCGTATTTTTTTCTACAACTTTCTCTTCTTTTTTAATAATATTAGTACCATTACAAGCACTTAATAACAAACTAATAATTATCAAAAATAATGATATCTTTTTCACCTATAATAACCACCTTTAACCATTTCTCTCGCTTTATACAACATATAGTGTATCATTAAATATCTAAAAAAAAAGAGATTAATGAAAATATATATATGCATCTAACAATATTCCCTAACGTTAAAAATAAAAATATGATATTTATATAAAAAAAGCCGTAAAAAACATTTGTAACTATCTCTTCTAGATATTCTGCTACTTGTTTAATTACTACTTACGTAGGACCAACATGAATTCAAGCTTAGATTTATTAACATAAAAAAGAAGAGGGTTTTTATAATCCTCTTCTTTTTTATATGTTCATTAGCTGTTTTGTTCACTTAAGAGTGCTTTAGAATTTACCTATTCTATTATAACTGTATAAAACACATTTTTAATATGAAATATTGCATATCGGAATGTATCTAAAATGAAGGTATAAGATTTACCACATCTTAATACTCAAACAAGGGGAGGAAATACTATGGCAATCGCAATGGCTGTTTTAAAATTTGTGGGTGGAGTAATTCCATTCGTACAAGAACTTTTAAAATCATTCATGTAAATTTTTATTTCAAACATGTATGTAAAAATCTCACACAAATGATTTGTATATCTGGGCATAAGTGCTTTGTGAATCAATAGTATGAACAGATTTTAGAAAAGAAAAAGAATTTCATTAGGAATAGCAATCAAAAAGCACTCATTCGAGTGCTTTTTGATTGTACAGTAATACTTTAATACTCTATAATTAACTTTGGGGAAGGTAATCTAAGAGCATTAGACGTAGTCTTAGCATTATCTTTTATTTGATAAACCATAAAATTGAATAATTTTGTGGTTTATTTTTTGTAAATCCACAAGTTTTAAACTACTTTTAATAAACATAATCATGAAATTAACATCGAATTACAGTTCCGGAATAGAGAGTCAGGAAATGGTCACCAATATCAATTATAGTTGTTGCTTGTATATAACCTTTAAAACCATCTGATGAATAATAAATTTCTTTTGGAATACTTTCTTTAACCTGATAACTAGTTTTTGAGTACTTCACATAATGGTTTGTGATTACTTTTGATTCAGGGACAATATTAGCTCTTTGTTCAAAAGTATTTGTGATAGTAGAAGGTGAATTAAATTCAACATTTTCATGAGAAATACGATCCAAACTTTCAGCTTTTACACCTTCTGTTTGAGAAAAGGCACCTAAGCTACCTATTCCTATTAATGTAGCAAGTGTAAACTTTGAAAATCCTGTAAATTTCCCCATTTTATAAGCCTCCTTTAAGTTTTTTGTAAGATAAGGTCCTTACACTTCACAGTCTATATCTAGCAGATAGGAAGTGTACATACATATCATTAGACAAAAATCTACATTATTCTCTATTTTTTTCTAGGTTATGTATAATAATCCGTTGTTCAACAAGTTGTCACAAATAAAAAATGATAATGATAACAAAAAAATGAATAGTATATTCGTTGCTTGTATTATTATTAATTATTTTAATATTCTAAAATAATTGGATAAAATCGGTTCTGGTGCAAATATATGAAGAATAACACGGTGAATAGTAGACTCCTAACGGAATCGTATTTTATGCTATAAGTCTAAACACTTGGTGGATGAACTCTTTTTTGTTTTGGACAGACTGGTTGATATTATCCCCTTAAGGTAGACAGTGTAAAAAGACCATGAATAAACATGGATGTTACACTTTTACTTGGAGGGG
>NZ_JAEHBX010000458.1:0-229 GCF_016483395.1 Bacillus cereus group sp. N21 | reverse complement strand
GATTAGCACCAGCCTCGTTATCTGAAGAAAGTTTAATGGATTCACAAATCAATGCAAAAATAGCAATCATTAATATGGTCAAATCATATGAGCGCGGTGTGAAAAAAGGATTAAAAGATTGGGAGTTATTAAAATATGTCGCTAATACATCAGGATTGCCAGGTAATTTAGGAGAAGACTGGACGGATAAAAACACGAAATATAATATAGGTTTGGAACAATCATATAA
>NZ_JAEHBX010000457.1:0-229 GCF_016483395.1 Bacillus cereus group sp. N21 | reverse complement strand
ATTCTCTATCCCCCTCTATTTTGAATACACAATTAATACATAACATATTGCTCCAAGACTAATAAAAGGGCCAAATGGAATTGGTTTACTTGCTTCTATACGCTTTAATAAAATACCCATCCCGAAAAAACAAAGACTACAATAAGACGCTAAAAATAAAATAATAAAAACCCCTTTCAATCCCACTATAAATCCAAGTAGCGAGAGTAATTTTATATCCCCTCCACCA
>NZ_JAEHBX010000456.1:0-229 GCF_016483395.1 Bacillus cereus group sp. N21 | reverse complement strand
GTCAAACGATTCATGCTCATGTCGTTTTGAGAAATTATCACTTCTACAGTAGACGACTTTCGTCTTTTCTGGATGTAACTCTAACTTACATGACATCATTCTTTCTTTGAGCTTTTCTAAGAGTCTTTCTGCTTCTTCTTTGGTTTGACAATATAACAGAGTCCCTTCGCTCCATTGCCATTACAGCCATTTCATCACTACTACGGATTCTTCCGCATCTGTATTCTGC
>NZ_JAEHBX010000455.1:0-230 GCF_016483395.1 Bacillus cereus group sp. N21 | reverse complement strand
ATCCCAAACGTACCTTTACGAGTAAATTCCATATTTCCGCCTTTTGAATCACCTACAACGAAGAAACCATTACCTTCCATTGCTGCTTGTGTTTTACCACCAGTTAACGTAATTGTACCATCACTATAATCTGTAACCGTACCACTCATTTTCACACCGTTACCAATACTTTTCGGATTCGTTCCTGCGTATTTACCGTCACCTTTTGCACCAATCGAATTGTTATATAG
>NZ_JAEHBX010000454.1:0-231 GCF_016483395.1 Bacillus cereus group sp. N21 | reverse complement strand
GAAGAGTAAGGAACATTCAACAAACATGCATAGAAAGAAAAGGGCCAAGGCTATCAAAGTCTCACCGACTTAGTAAACCATATGTAAAGGGAGCATCTGAGCGTTTATATCATCGCGATGGTCCAGGAGAGCGGTGGGTGCAGAGGGATTATAGAACGGATGAACGGGCTTCATTTTATGGGATACAGCGTGTATTCTACGGTGCGCATATGGATGATAACTTAGAAGGAC
>NZ_JAEHBX010000453.1:0-231 GCF_016483395.1 Bacillus cereus group sp. N21 | reverse complement strand
GTATCGCTCTCCTCTTCAGTAGCAGTTCGTATTGTATATTCTTTAACTGTATTTCTCTCCATATTGCCGTTCCCCTTTCAAATTACTACTATACTGACAAACGCGTTCTACCGTCATTTTCGTCTGTAACGTATTCAACATAAAAACCTTGATTCAGTGCGTTTTCATACATCAATTCAATCGCTTTTGGGTCTTTAGCGTAAATGTGTATATAATCACCGTCCGCTACTA
>NZ_JAEHBX010000452.1:0-231 GCF_016483395.1 Bacillus cereus group sp. N21 | reverse complement strand
AAATATGCCACTTTATCTCCTAATTGATGGTTTACCGTTGAAGCTGGAATTTGTACAGGTTCTTCAAGTTGTAATGAAGTCTCAGTGGTTGTCTCTGTTTGATTGATGTTTGTTTTTTCATTTTCTTTAGAAGGTGTGGGCGTCTCATAGTGTTTCGCTTCGTTGGTCGTTAGCGACTCTGCTGATTGTCTAGCACCATACCATTCTAGAAAATAATAGGAAAAGATAGTA
>NZ_JAEHBX010000451.1:0-231 GCF_016483395.1 Bacillus cereus group sp. N21 | reverse complement strand
GACAGCGTTATATGCTTATTACCGCTTACAACTGCAATCTGATCTCCATATTTTTCAGCACGCTCTCTTAACACTCCGCCAAATGTTTCACCAAGCCAACACCCTTCTTCTCGGTAACGATCGACGAATTCTTTTGGCCATTCCGTATAACCTGTTAACATTCTTTCTTCCCCCTATTTTTCATTCAACGAATTATCTCTTAACCCTAAAGCCTTCAGCATTGTTTGGAAC
>NZ_JAEHBX010000450.1:0-231 GCF_016483395.1 Bacillus cereus group sp. N21 | reverse complement strand
ATGTTGGAATATAAGGCAAAATGGTACGGCAAACAAATCATTGTCGTATCGAAAACATTTGCTTCAAGCCAATTATGTTCTTGTTGTGGATATCAAAACAAAGACGTTAAAAATCTAAACCTACGTAAATGGGACTGCCCTTCTTGTCGTACACACCATGATAGGGATATTAACGCAAGTATCAATCTAAAGAATGAAGCGATAAGGCTTCTAACCGCAAGGACCTGTCTC
>NZ_JAEHBX010000449.1:0-232 GCF_016483395.1 Bacillus cereus group sp. N21 | reverse complement strand
ACCAACCCCCAGGGCAACGCGGCCACACAATATTATTACACGGTACCGCTGCGGGGCTTTCTATCGGAGGCAAGCTCCGTGAGTACTACGAAAACAGTATTAATTACTGGCGCCCGCGCACCAGCAGCATTGCATTTATGCAGGCTGCTTAAGAAACACGGACCTACCGTCATTAATGCAGATAGTATTCCTTATCCATTAAGCAAAGTTTCAACGAGCACTGAGTATTTTT
>NZ_JAEHBX010000045.1:0-40598 GCF_016483395.1 Bacillus cereus group sp. N21 | reverse complement strand
GTCATACGGACACTTCCTCCTTGAAACCCATTGTAAGGACTTAACTAAGTTGTGTCCATATGACTATACTAACTCTAGGTCTTGGTGATATGTTAGGTATTGATGTTATAAAAACAACAGAGGAACTAATTATTAAATGGCAATTAGCAAAAGTTAGTATTCCATTAAATGAAATTATTGAAGTTACTGAAGATGATACTTATGCTGGTATTGAAAAAGCTGATGCGATTCGAATAGGAACAGCATATGGCACAACTGATCGCATTTTAATTAAAACTAAAAAACAGAATTATATATTATTTACCACTAATAAGGTTTCAATTTTAAATAAAATAAACGCTTAATTACTTAATGATTTAACATGATTTTTTAGAAAAAAAGGCGACTAATGTAAAGTCGTCTTTTTTTCTTCTTATAATAAATATGAAAGTAAACCTCTTATTATTAGTTTACTTTCAAGATACTTGTTAACTAAATAATTATCTTCAGCAAAATAGGTTGATTTTTTCTACCCCTCGTGAATTTCTTTAATACTTTTCCCTTCTAAAAACGCATGTCCCGTTTTAATTTTTTCTACTGTTTCAAATCCATACTTTTCATACACTTTTTCTACTGTTTCGTTAATTGGGATCACCCAAAGATTATCTAGTCCTCTATTCATTACTTCACTTTGAATAAAGTGAATGAGTTCACATAACCCCACTTATCAGTAGCAAAAAAGAATCCAAAGATCGGATTCTTTTTTATTTTACTTATATATGGCGGGACCCCCATGATGCCCATCAACTTAAGAATTTTATAACACCCCAAAACAAAAAAATGCACATTTTCTCCTGGAGATGTCAATTTTTTCGTTTTGGGGTATTCGCTATATCCCTGCTGGGCATCGGTGATTGCAAGCTTTGAATAGACCTCCAAGGACTTGCGGCCATGCCCCTGCCCGCTTCCACTCCGTCCAACCAACTCCGCGTCACGTCCTGATTCTGCCCCAATAAGGTCGATGAAATTCACCAGCTTTTTTTTAAACGAACGACGAACCGCGGGCTCGGTGTCAGTCTTCGATTGCCTGGTAGACCATGGTCCAGAAGTCGTGGATAAGCCGTGCCGAATTCGGGACTGACAGCCCGACCTGAGTAAGCAGGATTCCGGTGAGCTGGTTGTCCGGATCGGCGTAGGTCGTGGTGCCGCTTCCGCCGTCCCAGCCGAACTGGCCGATGGGCGCGTAGTCGCCACGATAGGTGCGCACCGCCATCCCGAAGCCCCAGCCGCCGTGCTGCCCTTGGCCGAATGACACATGGACGTTGTCTGTGGCCATGGCGTTTCGAGCGGCTTGCTGCTCGGGCGTGAGGCGGTTGGTGGTCATCAGCTGGACGGCGGGCCGGGACAGGATCCGTTCGCTTTCGTGCATCCCGTGATTCAGCAGCATCCGTAAATACGCGTTGTAGTCGTCGACGGTGGAGACCAGCCCACCTCCGCCGCCCTGGAACGCCGGAGGCTGGCTCCAGCGTCCCCCCTTGGCCTCGTCCCACACGATGAACTCTCCGGTCTGCGGGTTCGGGGCGTAGAGGGTCGGCAACCGGTCGATCTTGTTGGCGGGCACGTGGAAACCGGTGTCCTTCATGCCTAGGGGGGCGAAGATGCGTTCGCGCAGGAACGTATCAAACGACTGGCCCGTGACCCTGGCGACGAGCACGCCGAGTAAATCGTTGCTGATGTGGTATTGCCAGCGCTCTCCGGGCTGGTGCATCAGCGGAAGCTCGCCAAGGCGGCGCATCCACTCATCCGGCTCGGGCATCGGCACCGGTAGATCGGGCGTGAGCCCCTTCTCGAAGATCGCGTTCATGATCGGAGTGCCCAGCGACGTAATATCCATGCCGAGCCCGAACGTGGAAGTCAGCAGGTCCCGTACGGTGATCGGCCGCCGCAATCGCAAGCGGCTTGGACGTCGAGGCCATCCGAAAGATCGTGTCCCGGCGCATCGGCGCACCACCATCATGGCGCATCGTGCCGAGCACTTCGACGTACGTCTCACCGTTCCGGCTGACTAAGGCGACGACCCCAGGAATCTTCCCGGAATCGACATGTCGTGCCAGCACGTTGCGCATTTTGTGCAGCCCTGTTTCGGAGAAGCCTTTGTCACTTTGTCCCATCATGAATCTCTCCTTTTTTCCCATTTTCTGATGAACGAAAATCTTCTGTTGTAATCTTTTTCATTTGGTTTCCCTCTTTTTACTTTTTTATCAGCCCTATTGTTTTAAAACTACAAATTCTCTTTTGTTATTCATGCTTGAAAGCCCTTTGTCAAAAAGGTGGATTCGATGCATCAAAGAAAATGAATATTGGCAATCAAAATCTGACTCACTTCCTTTTCTGGGTTATCAGAATCGAGATATGTCCTGCACTTAACATAGAGCCATGTGTTCATCAGACGTTTATTCTACAACCGTTGTCTTGTCCGCCCCATTGGAGCCGAGCAGGGCGAAAATACTGCCCTTATCCACCTCGAAATCTACGCCCTTTAGGACTTGTAACTATATATCTTTATCTATCTACGTATCTAATTCAATACTTCCCTTTTTTGGAAGTAACTTTAACTTTCTAGATGCCTTATCTAAATCCCTTTCTTTTTCCAGAATATAGCTCGATTGCGGAACAAAAATAAAAGAGCTCTCTTCAGCTTTTCTGTGTGCTTAATAAATTCGCTCCATAAATGAAGGGTATAAGTTTTCACGAGAAGATCATGTTATGCTGAGTCCATACCTTACAAGGCACATTAAACGTTTTGGTGATTATGTCATCGATTTACAAAGCATCCCTCAACCAGTAGAGGAAAATATACCGGTATAAACATAAAACGGGTCATCGACTGGAAATAAAAGTAAGCCCATGACCCGTTTTTACACGTATCTCGGCTGAACCCTATATTTGCACCAGAACCGTTTAAAATGTTGCCCCAATATGAAATTTTGAATAGTTTATTCAAGATTTCATATTCCGTCGGGGACTGATTTTCTGTTTTAAAGATATACAAAAAAAGAAAAAGCTAGATCCAGACTAGCTTTTTTACATAATCAGCGTTATTGGTATTCAATTAAAACAAATACTACTACTCAACCATCTACAATTCCCATATAATTGAAATATCCTATGTATAGAGGTGAAATTATGGATTCTTCTTCGTTTTACTCTATTGTGATCATAGTTGCTGCGTTGGTCTTATGGCGTAGAATCAGGGCAATGCATCGTCCTATTAAAGGAAACGGAACCCGTCTTCTCTTACCCATACTATTTTTGTTATTACCCTGCATTCCCATCATCTTAAATCCAAAAGCACATGCCGCTAGCTGGGAATGGATTTGTGCAGTTATCTTTGGGTGCCTTTTGTCAATTCCACTTATTTGGACCACTAACTATGAACTCCGATTCGATCAGCATATTTATGCTGTAAGAAACAAGAGCTTTATCATTACCTTTCTCATCATACTTATTATCCGATTTTTACTTCGTGATTATTTAAAATGGCTAGGTCCAGAAACAGAAGCAGCACTATTTATGACTGTAGCGCTGGGGTATATCTTACCTTGGAGAATTATCTCTTTCATCAAATTTCGTCAACTATACAAAAGTCGAATCCAAACTAACGACAACATTGACTTCCGATAACCCCACTTATCAGCAGTCAATGTATCTCGAAACCTATAAAAAAAGTCCCTACAGAATATCTGAAGGGGCTTTTTACTCACATAATCATCATTATCAATAACAAAGCAAGGCTCACTTTTTATCTATGACTCCTAAACAGAAGTAATCCTTACCGTACCCGATAAACGAAATTATAGGTAGTTAGTTACACCATTCTTATTCATTTCATACAATATACATTGGTTAAATGACTACTCTTTTATAAAAGGAGGTGCAACAAATGATGCCTTATTCTGGTATGCCGTCTCAAATGTATTCGGGACGGATGGTGTCTACAGATAGTCAAATACCTCAAATGGTACCCAGTCCCTGTTGTTGCAAGGCAAACAGCTCGTAATCAAATTGAAATAACTTATGACCAGCCTACTGATTTAGAACCTGCAATAAATGTAAGAAATTACCGGATTAGAAATAATCTAGATAGACCAGCAGTTGGAGAGCTTGTGGAGATAAAAAAGTAAGTTCAGCTGATACCTCATGCAAAAAAACACCGTCTTTTCTGTTCGTTCCTTATAAAGATTCTACTCTTACAAACACAATTAACACAGTTCAAATAAATTGAACTGCGCTACTAAAGTTGTTTAATATTGTTTAACCTAATCCCATTTTGAACAATCGAATTACAGCATTTTATATATCTCAATTAAGTTATCGTCAGGGTCACGAAAATGTGCAACACGCGCTCGCCATTCCTCACGATCATGCGGTTCATTAACAAATTCAATTCCTTTTTCTTTGAAACGGTTATAAGTCTGATCGACGTCTTCAACTTCAAATTGAAGCAAGAATTTTGATTGGGACTCAGCTTCTAAAGGCTTATTTCCTTCTCCGACCAATTCGGCCATCACGTTTCGAGATACAAGCTCAATTTTCGTTTCTCCATTATTGAAAAGCGCATATTCCATGTCTTCCTCGTACCAACTCACTGGAAATTCCAATAGATCTCTGTAAAACACGGCACTTTTCTTAAAATCTTTGACCAAAAGTCTTATTTGCAATAACTTCAAATCAATCATCTCCTAAAAAATACTATCGAAGAGCCAACACCATCGTCATTCATTGAACATTTCGTTACTGATTCCAATATTCCTTCATGTTTCATGTAACTATCCTGCTGTGTTATCTGTATAACAAATGAAACAACATTATTATCATTCAACACTTTCTATCGTGATACAGAAAGAATATTCTCTATATGGTTAAGTTTTGAGATTAAAGCTTTAGAAAATAGAATAAGGAAGCACTCTTCATCAATTAAAGTTGCTTCCTACCTTCCAATGTGCCATCAAATGCAGTTGTCTAGAACTACAATATATATTCGTTAAGATTAGACTTCTTAAGTGTAGCCCCAATAGTCGCTACTATCGTGAAAATTGAATCACTATATATTCTATGTTTAGCTAGTTTTATTGATATGTAATATTAAATATTTATTTTGGTTTTGCAACGCCCTCTACGTGAATACATGTACTTTTTCATACGGATATTACTCACCTTTATAGGCTCATCATATCCGTATGTCTAAGCAAATGTATTAAAGTTTTTGTACCAAAAGATACAGTTTAACGTTTGATGGCTTTTAAAATGTCCTGGTATTTCCATGATTTTGAGCTACCTGACTGGATTTTATTTGCTAATTCATTCGTGTAATTTGTTGTTGCTGCCGCAAACTTATTACGATCCCACTGGTGATCTTGAGCGATTTGTGCATCAGACAGATTATAGTATGAATAAGTTACTCGTCCTTGCACATCTGGAATTGGATCATCAAAAGTTGTATCAAGATGGTACCATTTTCCTTCAATTTTCACTTGATTCCAAGCATGTGGTTGTCCATTTCCAGTTCCTGTTACAATATGATTTTCTATTCCAGCCTCTTTTAACAATTGATATGTTAATAATGCATATCCTTGACAAACAGCAGAACGGTTTGCTAAAGCTTCATACGCTGTATAAGCTTGGAAAGAAGTATCATAAGAGACATGTTTTACAACATAATCATGAATTGCTTTTACTTTCTCGTGTTCATCCATACCAGCTTGAACAATGGAATTGATAATTGATTTCGCTTGTGTCTTTACATAGTTCGTTTGTTCTTTGGATTCACGGTATGTAATCTTTAATGTAAACGTGTAATTTCCTGGAATACCACGAATAGAGTATTGCGTATTTGCGATATTATAATTTAAGTATTCGTTAGATTCGACTGCCTTGTCGTATTCTTTAACAAGTGTATCCATAACTTCATTAATATTAGAGTTTTTGGATTTGTATGTCATTGTTATATTTTCTTCTTGATTATTAATATGCTTTTTTATTTCATTTTGAAATGCGTCTAATAGTTGCCCGTCAGGTCGTGAAACGTTATTTGCATTTGCAGCGTTTGGATTCCAAACACCATTACTTTCAAAGTAATACTTTTTACCATTATCTTGGATCCAGCCTGTTTGCATTGCTCCGCTTCCACTAAAGTAGTACCATGCTCCATTAATTGACTGCCAACCTGTTTGCATTGCTCCGCTTCCGTTGAAGTAGTACCATGCTCCATTAATTGACTGCCAACCTGTTTGCTTCGCGCCGTTTACATTGTAGTAATTCCATACCGATCCAGTTTGTTTCCACCCTGTATCAGCACTTGCATAAGTAGCTACTGTTGACCCCATAACTGTTAGACCAACTGCCATAGCTAACATTTTGATGTTTTGTTTCATAAATTCATATTTCCCTTCTGTTGACCTATTTATCTATCAAGCATTAACAGTGAGGGCGTTGCAAAACTAAAATAAATATTCAATATTATAAGTTTTTCGTTTTCATAGACAATACTAGCGACTAAACAACAAGATTTGAAGTGTACAATTATAATATTATAACAAAAATTCCAATCATTTTTCATGCGATATTGCATAAAAAATGATTGGAAAGAAAATAGAGGTTGCCATTCACTTGTTTGTCTATCAATTAACTGTCCAAGCTAAATTAATAAATAGCCAAATTTCTGATGTTAGAGAATCGACAGATTTATTGTTAAAACGTGCAATCAATCATCTCCTGAAAAATATTATCGAAGAGCCAACACTATCGTCATTCATTGAATGCTTCATTACTGATTCCAATATCCCTTCATGTTTCATGTAACTGTCCTGCTGTTTTATTCGCATAACAAATGAAACAACATTATTATCATTCAACACTTTCTATCGTAATACAGAAAGAATAGTATTTTTTCGTTTTTTGGGTAATGATTTGCCTTAACTTGATGAATCCCTTTTTTACATATAAGTCGCTGCTATGAAAAACAATATGGACTTGCACTCGTTTTCTCTCTCTGGTTTCACTTGGTATGGAGAAAAAAAGAGCTGACCGCTTCTATCCATGATCGAATCCTCTCTCCTACCCAAAAAGAATGGTTTTCTATCAGTTTTTCATTTTATATAATTTTGATTTCCAACATACAAATTACGGTTATGAAAACAAAAGCAGATCTCCACTCATTTTCTCCTTTTGTTTTCACTTGGCATGGGGCTAAAAAAGGATCTGACCGCTTCTACGCATGGCCAGATCCTCTATTCCCCCTCTAAAAAGAAAAGGTTTGTCTTTTTTCTATTTAGGTTTCTACTTATTCTTATACCAATCTAACATACACTCTGCATCTTCTAAACGCGTATGCTCTAATTTATAATTTGTGGATGCACTAGAGAAAGTCTGCGAACATAAATGCGCTCCACGCTGAAAATAAGATTGCGTTTTCTCGATTGATTGTACATGTCTTCTTCTTACTAAACCTGTATATTTAGCAATGTTACGATACACCATCGTTAACTGTTCTCCTTCTACTCTATAGCCACCTGCACGGAATGTCGCATATCCGAGTGACAAAAGTAATCCAAACAAAGGTAACAGTGTCCAAATCACAAAATATTTTTCAAAATATACACTTGCGCCTGTAATCGGAACTGCTAATATACAAAAGAAAAGAAAACTCTCTAATAAATAGCGGCGCAGTGCCGTTTTTGGCAAGGCTGTAACATTTTGATTTAGTTCATATGGCAACTGCAAATGAGCAAGCAATTCTGCGACGCGGTCTTTCCGAATGACCGGATGAAGCGTAACATTCTCCTCACCTTTTTCATTGTTTTGAATCACTTCTACATGCACAGAGCAGTAACCAAATGGTTGACGGAGTATCCCTTCTTTTATCGTGATCCCTTGAATGCGGTGCAGCTTTAACACAAGTTCTTTTCTTTCTAGAAGTCCTTGTGAAATGCGAACTTCATCATTTTTCCGATGCACGGTAAAGTTCGCGTGCTTTAAGGCGTAACCAAATGTGGATACAATCCAAGAAACAACAAGTAAGACCGCAACCATATAAATCCAGCCATACACATCATGATCCATCACATATGTTTCTACTCTTTCTTTCATCCATTTCGGGATATATTCATCTACTTGAGAGTAAATAAAGAATAATAAAGAGAACAACAAACCAAATTGACCAGATGTAACGGATGCTAATAAAATCTCTTTCCAAGTCAACTTATATTCCGTCCGATTTTCTTCTGTCAAACTAGCATTTACAGTATCCTCTTCTATTTCTGTATGTTCCTCTGCCTGTTCATTTAACATTGTAATTAATGTTTTTGCTTCGTCAGCTGTAATACCAGCTAAGCTAACCTCAGGCTCACCACCACCGCCAGCTGTTTCAATTTTGAGCTTCGTTAAACCTAATATTTGATATAACATACTTGAACTTGTATTAATCGTCTGTACGCGCTCTTTATTCAAGTAACTTTCTTTTTTCACAAATAGTCCTTGTTTAATGTGCAGTACATTATTTTCGATCCAATATAATTTATAGTACCACTCAACAATAACAGAGATAACTGAAATCACTAAGAAACCTATCGGTACTAAATACCAAAATGGAAATTTTCCTTTTAAACTAAACAGAAAAATAATAAATGGTATAAAGTCTGTAATCTTTAATTCAAGTAACATTGTGATTGGATGCTGCCTCTTATACATCCTCATCACTCACCTTCGCAAGTTCTCCAATTTGTCGTTTCAATTGTTCTGCTTCTCTCATCTTTAAACCCGGAATACTGTGCGAAGTAGCGGCAGTTGAAATTTGTAATTCTGCTAAATCATATTTTCTCATAATTGGACCTTGCTCAATTGTAACGTGTTGCACGCGAATCATCGGAACTAATACACGCTTAACCGTAAACATTCCGTGCTGAATTTCTAATTCTTCTTCATTTAACCGATAGCTGTAATAACGCTGACGTAATTTCGGAAATATAAAGTAGTCAAACGGTGTATACACAACTGTCAATCCAATAAGTACATAAAACAGCCAAGCCCACCAATTAAATTTAATCATGAAAAAGAGATAAGCAAGGATTACTAATACACTTATGCCTAGTTCAATTAAAACACGAGCTTTCCAAACTCTGACCATATCAGGATGAATTTCATTTTCCAATGGCTGCATCTAATCACTCCAAATTTAGTAATCTAATATATGAATTCTCTCATTTACTATTTTACAGAAAATTACATGGAAATAGAAATGTTTTTATTATAATTCTTTCTTTTCATCATCTTTCTTCTCCGGAATAAAATAACCGAACCAAATAAACCAAATGAGGCTAATCAATGCCGTCCAGTCCTTTTCGCCTTGAAACGCATCAATTACATTCGGAAACTTATAAACTCCAATTAACCCAAGAAAACCAAGCCACCAGTCTTTTCGAAATTTCATCTTTTTCTTCTCCTCTCTACCGATTCATTGATTCTATCTATTTTCGATTCCCAATATCCACATCTCGGCTATGAAAACAAAAGAAGACCTGCACTCATTTTCTCTTTTTATTTTCACTTATTGTAAAACAAAATATAGTCCCGTCTTTACTTGATTGTAACGTATATTTTATATTGAGCATTCTAGATATATCCTGAATAATTTTTAATCCTAACCCCGCACTTTTACGGTTCATATCGAAACCAATTCCATTATCCTTAATAGAAACAACCTTATTTTCAATGGTTATCTCAAGTTTTTTAGCTTTTGAATGTTTTAACGTGTTCTGGAAAATGTTATCAAATAACCTTTGAATCCATAAATCGTTACTCGTCCATATTAAATCCTTATTTATTGGATTATATATTAATTCAATATCATGAATACTATACAAATAGTCCCACTTTTTAACCATATCTTCTAATAAATCGTGTATATTCACCTCATGATTTAAAACATAAGAACTCTTTAATGTATCAGTGGATTGTAAATTAAATTCATTGGTTAATTCAGCAATATACTGTATTTGTTGATATAACGATTCTAGTATTGGTGCTTGATCATTATATTGACCTTCTAAGTAGAATAATTGTAACCTAACAGCTGTTAAAGGTGTATTAATATCATGTCTTAATTTATTTAAAAGTTCCTTTTTTATTTCCTCTTGCTGTTTAAGTTCTAATTCTCGATATGTAGTTCTTTCAATTAATAAATTTACCGCCCTGACGAGTTCCCCTATTTCATCGTCGTTTTTAACATCTAATTTATTCGGAACTTTTTTATCACTAGCTAAATTTCGAATGGTTTTATTCAATATATTTATTTTATTTAATAGTGAATTAATGGATTTCGAAAATAAAAAGGATAACAATAATAACGATAAAAAAAAGACGCCTAGCATAGTAGGATATGCAAAAGATTCATGAAATGGAATATTATTATTTTTCGTTTTAAAGGCAAGATTATAAATGACTGACATAAAGATACTAATCAACAGTAATAAAAACGGTACGCTTATAACAGCAGAAAATAATAATAACTGGTATTTTTTCTTTAATTTCATTTCTTTATATAGGTATTTAATCTATACCCTTCTCCATATATATTTTGAATAATTTCACCCGTGTTATCATTGATTTTTGTTCTTACTTTTTTTATGTGCACATTCACGATATTTTGATTTCTATCTTCGAGTTGCCATAAATAATCAAAGAAATGTTCTTTCGTTAAAATACGATTCCTATTTTCATATAAATAGAAGAATATTTTACGCTCAATCGCAGTAAACTCAACTTCATTATGTAAGTTATTGTTGAAAACTTTTTTATGCTCAGCATCAATATATAAATGTTTGATTTGTGTAAAAGTACCATATCGATTATCTAGCATTTTCTGCATTCTTAGTAAAAATTCTCTAGGATCAAAAGGCTTTATCATATAATCCTCTCCGATTGTTAAACCTTGGAGTTTGCTGTCCATATCGCTTCGAGCAGATAGAAAAATAATTGGAATATTTAGTCCTAGTTTTTTTATTTTCTTTGTAATTTGATAGCCATCTTCGCCTGGCAACATAATATCCATTATGACTAAATCTATCTCGTGGATGATATCAATAACTTCTTTTCCTTCTTTCTTCCAACATACATAATACCCTTCGCGTTGCAAAATCTTTTGTAATACATCTCCAATCATCAAATCATCTTCAACAATTAAAATTTTATATCCCTTCATCCCATAGACCTTCCATTTTCAAAATAAGAATCTCTTAATGTTTTTCTACTTTTTTATTGATAAAATTCATGGCAAGATTATATATCTCATCAGGCTCATATAAATAAATGCTGTGCGTACCTTGAATTTTTATTACATCTGCTATCAATAGTTGCTCTGCAAACTCCTCATAATCTTTGTTTTTTTGTTTTGTATATTTCGAATTTTTATTTTGTTTAGCGATCGTATCTAAAAATAAAATAGGTGTTTCTTTTGGTATCGGTAGGTTAATTGATTTTTTACCATTATTGTAACTCTGTAAAAGCTCTTGCTCCATATCATTATTAAAAAATTGTTTATATGATAGTGCTTTATACATTTCTTTTTCATGTTCAGTTAAAAAAGATTGCCGGATCACCTCAGGATTATACGTAACAGAAGGAAAAAGACGATGTACACCCATTTTCGTTAACAGATTGAATCCTCTTACTTTTAATGAATCCACTAGGTTCATTTTATGAGTTACGTATTGCTTCGGTAAACCAATATCTAAAGCAATAATTCCCTTCACTTCATTTGGATACTTTTGTGCCCAGTAAATTGCTTCGATACCCGAGATAGAGTGTGGCACTAATATATACGGAGGTTTATTTCCACTTTGTATGAGCGCTTCTCTACTTTGTTCTAACATCGTATCAATATCTCTATCATCGTGAAAAGCATCACTGTATCCATAACCGGCTCTTTCAATAACCGCAATCTTGTTTTCTTTTGAAAACTTGCTATATAGTCCTTTCAGTTCATAAACAGGAGCAGCTATCCCAGATCCAGACATAAATACATATGTATCCTCACCGCTCCCTTCCTTGTATACATTGATTTTTTTATTATTAAAATTGACTAATGTTCCCTCACTTTTGATTAATGACGATTCTTTACTTAATTGATAATTATGGTATATAAAAACAGATAGTAACACCAGTAAGATAACCGCAATCGACACAATACATATATTCTTTAATACTTTACATAATTTTCTCATAGAATTCTCCTTTCAAACTATATTGAAAGGATACGATACAAAAATAAATTTCTAATAAATTTTTCCAAATAGCAATCATTTGTTTGTAAAGGAATAATAAACGCCTTTAATTTTAAGCCTTCCAGTCAATGACTGTTGGCAAGCTTTTAAAGTTGTTTCTGTAATGTTTAAAGAAATGAAAGTATTATTTTAATGAACTACATGCTACTGATTTAAAACTTTAATTTATAACGAATTACCTATCAATTTCGACAGGTTTTTTATTGTTTTAGAAGGAATATTATGGTTAATGCCGAATACTCCTGTTTAATAGATTATATAGAGAAATTTTAAAACAAATATAGTGAATAGTGTGCAGTTGAAACTCTAAAAGTGTATGAAGCTAGTTTTCATGTAGACTCTTATATTAAATCTGATGCTCTTTTAGCCCCAAAAGGAATTGCATAGTAACGAACTAAGACAATGAAATTTAATTCTGATAGTACAGGGATTGCAGAATTTTTAAAGGAGACATATATATGGGATATATTATGGATTTGCGTAATTTGGTTGGAAGTAGACCTTTAATTATGGTCGGGGCGTGTGTCCTTGTTATAGATCATGAGCAGCGAGTTTTATTACAACTTCGAAAAGATAATGGATGTTGGGGACTGATTGGCGGTTCTATGGAGTTAGGAGAAACACTTGAACAAGTAGCTCATAGAGAATTGTTTGAGGAAACAGGACTAACGGCTGAGAATCTGAAATTAATTCATACATATTCAGGGGAAGCTTTTTATTATCAATATCCTCATGGTGATGAAGTCTATAATGTTGTGACGGCCTTTGAATGTAAAGAATATAACGGTCATTTAAGTCATGATAAGAATGAGGCAACAGACCTTCAATTTTTCTCTTTATATGACTTGCCAAAAAATATAAGCCCACCAGATAGACCTGTACTCGAAGATTATAAATTAAAATACTCATACCATCACTCACTTCAAAGCAATCTATAAATAGCGTAACACGATTACTTCCATTTGTTGAGCACTACTTCCCCAATCATTTTTCTACATATAGAAACGGGTAAAGAATACATACCAAAAGACCTCCAAGTATAGAGGTCTCTTTAATTTCTTTATAACTGATGTACGAATGATTGAGATAATCCTTTTTTACTAAAATCTCATCCACACTCCCACTCCAGATGTTCTTCTTTTAGACATAAAAACCCCCTTTGGTAAGCATAACCAAAGAGGGTGAAACTTCGTGACTTCATTTCAAAGCCACATATCAAATCGATATTCCCTTCCGCTGAAGCAACCGCAAACGATAACAATTCATCGTCACTTCTCCGAGGCGTTGCAACAATTGATAGTTTGCATATGCACCGACCGGGGCACCAATAATCGGCACAAGCTGCAGCATCTTCGCTAAATCGATATAATCGCGGTACTCTTGCTGGAATTTCTCCCAGTCCATATGATTTTCTTTCTCTGTGTCCCACGTTTCGATCGCTTTCCATATTTCCTTGCGATGATCATCACTTGAAAATGCTAATTGAAACACGTGCAGAATAAAAAGTCGCTCTTCTTCTTTACTCGTATCGAATCCATACATAGTCGCTGCATCGAATAAAAATTTAATTTTAATGCTGAGCAGGAGCGGAAAATCGGCAAGTCCTAAAAGAATACCACCAGCTCCTGTTCCGGCGCCTTCTGCTGCGGCAATCTTTTTGTACTCGTCCATTTTCTTTAACACTTCTGCATCTCTTCTTTCGAGCGACCAGTCTGTTTCTTTTAACTTCGGTTTTATAAAATTGGATCCGGCGCTAATACCTTGCACCATCTTTTTAATTGTTTCTGTTAACACATTTTGCACTTTTTCTGGAATTAGCTGTTGTACTTTCGTTTGTACCTTTTTCGAAAACCTGGTCATCATAGAAGAACTTTTCATGATTGTAAGTTTCCACTGCTGTAATTCTTTTATGACCTTCCCTTCATATTCAGTCATAAGTTCATTCCTTTCAGTTTAAACGCTCGATGCGCTTTGCACCGTATTGATATACGAAAGCGATACTAAATACTATGCTAGCGGCAAGTAAAATACAAGTCATGATGATATCTTTTGTTGCGAAAGCAAAAATGATGGTAAATACAACACTGCCTATACATAGAATTGCATTTAACAGTTTCAGAAAATCCTTTTTCTTTTCTTCTACGGTCACTGGATATAAATCAAGCCAAAGTTTTAAACGATGATGTTTCCAAAGGCTTAATAGTTGATAACCAATTAAGTATAGAAATACGATACTCACAATGAAACGCCCATATAAAAACGGTATAAAGTAAAGAATGACACCACCAATAGCAAGTAAGCGCATATATAAACCAAAGTAGTTGCCTGATCTTAAAAATGTCCGTGTATACAAATATAAATATGTACGGTTTTCACCAATCATGGAAAGTACAAAATCAAGCCATTTCCGGCGTGATACTCGCTCTTTTAATGCTGGTACATCGACAAACATGTTGGCGATGCGGTACAGGCGCATCATTTTCTTTCCTTCTTCTGCAATTAAGTATTCCCAGTTTAACGGTTTTCCTTGTACCTTTTGATACATGAAAGCAAGGTATACAACCATTACAAGGAGAATTACTCCGATGTAAATCACTGAAGTTCGCTCAACAAGGAAGTATACAAATAACCCGTTACATAAAAAGCGAACAAACCAATCCGCACGCTGCATGCCTTGATCTGTTAAAAATGATTTTTCCCATGCTACAAATAAATTCCATGCTTTAACGAGAACAAGTGCAGCCACAATCCATATGTAAGCCCCTCCTGTTTGCTTCATCTGCTGGAAATATAGCGGAGCAAGTGCAGCCGCTACAATTGCGATTACATATAGCTGAATCATAAATGTAAAGAGAAATGCTTTTGTAAAGTATGGTTTTAATTTTTCTTCAACTGGAAGTAAATACACAAGATCCGCCTCTTTTAATAACGTTTGAATCGATCCTGCTGTTAATACAAGTCCTAATAGTACCGCCATAACTAGCGCGGTCGGAAATGAAGGAGTCAGTGTTTGCAACCATTGCTGATAATAATAGGCCCCTGCTCCAATGATAAATACGAAAATAAATTTTAAATGATCATTAAAAACATACTTACTATATGTACGAACTTCTTTTAAGAAATATTTGAACCGTTCTTTCCATAATGCTTTGCTATTCATAATCTTCTTCCTTTGTTAACGCAATATAAATATCATCTAGCGTCGCACCTGGCATGTTAAATTGTGATTGCAACTCAGATAACGTTCCTTTCGCACGAATTTCACCTTGATGTAAAATAATAAAGGAATCGCAGTAACGTTCTGCTGTCGCTAAAATATGGGTACTCATTAAAATACCAGCACCGCTCTTTTTCATCTTGTCCATCATTTGGAGTAATGATTGAATCGCTAATGGATCGAGTCCAACGAAAGGTTCATCGACAATATAAAGTGACGGTTCAACAAGAAAAGCACTCATAATCATCACTTTCTGCTTCATACCTTTTGAAAAATGAGCTGGGAACCATTTTAAACGATTCGTCATTCGAAATTCTTTTAATAATTGCCCGACGCGTTCTTCATATTGCTTCTCATCTATACCATATGCCATCGCTGTTAACTTTAAATGTTCTTCCAATGTTAACTCGTCATATAATACAGGTGTTTCAGGAATAAAAGAAAAACTAGATCGATACGCTGTCATATCTTCTCGAATTGTTTTTCCGTTAATTGTTACCGTACCTTTTTTCGGTTCCATTAAACCGATAATATGTTTAATCGTTGTACTTTTACCAGCACCATTTAAACCGATTAAACCAACAAGTTCACCTTTATTAACAGAAAATGAAACGTTTTGCAGCACCGGCCGCTTCGTATATCCTCCTGTGACATTTTCCACACGTAATAACTGTCCCATATGACACCACTTTCTTCGTTATATTCATTTGTTTGTACAAAAGCGCATATTCTATCAGAATGTATACATTCATCTTACCAAAAAACAAAAGATACTACATAGTATCGAATTTCTTCAAAAAAAAAAATTTCTTTACATATCCTCTGCAAAACGGGACATCATAATTAGTGAAGAAGGAACACATTGAAAAAGCAACCACCAAGTTGATGAACATAGCCTAGCGAAATCATCATGAAATGGGGTGTCCATAATGGACAAAGAAAATTTACACGAAACCAGATAGTTTGTTTTATTTTAGAAACGGGGTGTCTCGAGGAGAGTATATACTGTTTTATAAAATAAACAAGTTCATTTCATAAAGGATTATCATTTCATTGTAAATGGGGTGTCTAAGGCAGAATACGAGCCGAATTGTCACATATTTCCTAAATAAATGAGGTGTCTGCGAACGGTAGATTATATTAAATGCTTTTTCAATCCCTCTTCAGAAAGCAGGAAGCTGAGTCAGCTTCCTGTTTTTCCTGTTTGTTCTCCTATGTAAGTATGGTAAAATACGGCTAAGACTACTTGAAAGGATGAGAATAATGAATCACACAGCGGATAATTGTATTTTTTGTAAAATCATTGAAGGACAAATCCCTTGCTCAAAAGTATATGAAGATGAACATGTGCTTGCATTTTTAGATATTAGCCAAGTGACAAAAGGACATACACTTGTCATTCCAAAGGTACATAAACAAGATATTTTTGCTTTAACGCCAGAAATCGCATCACATATTTTTTCTGTCGTTCCTAAAATCTCAAATGCGATTAAATCTGAATTTAACCCAGTCGGCTTTAACCTTTTGAATAACAACGGTGAGAAGGCTGGACAAACTGTATTCCACTTCCACCTTCATTTAATTCCACGCTACGGTGAAAACGATGGTTTTGGCGCTGTTTGGAAATCACACCAAAATGAATATACGACGGAAAATTTACAAAACATCGCAAGTACCATTGCAAATAGTGTAAAATAAGGGTAAGAATTCTCTCTATTTTGTACGAATTGTAAACCGTACTATAGAAACATATAAAATACGATTGTACATAACAAGCCTATTCCTCCAAAAGAAATGTACTGCATGGCTTGTTTCTTAGCCCAAAATGCTGGAGGATACGATCTTTTTTGCTTTATAAATAACAATAAATGCATAGCACGTACAAGAAAGAAAAGACTTACGATAAAACAAATTGTTGTCACAAGTTTCACTTTTCTCCCCCCTTGTCTTAAGCATATGCATTGTTTTATACATCATGAATACCAACAAAAAATAAGGAGGTTTCCTTTTATGTCAAAAGCTAAATCCTTTGTAACAGGTATCATTTGTGGCGGAGCTGTCGCTGGACTAGCCGTTCTTTTTTCTACTCCTTCTTCTGGTAAAGATATGCGCAATAAACTAAAAGAAAAAGGAAATGATATAAAAAAAACGCTAGCTGATATTACTGCTGATACAAAATTATTAAAACGTCAAATTGTTGAAACAGCTTCGGAAGGTAAAGAAGTTTTTCAAGAATTGAAAGACGATATGCAGGATACGCTTTCCACATGGAAACAAGATATTTCCCAAAACAAGCTCCATATTGAACAAGAGATTTTAGACATTCAAAAATCAATTGAAAAACTGCAACAAGCAGTTCCAGAAAAAGCGTAAACGATGTTTCATTCTTAGTTTTTGCATATAACAAATATTTTTTATAACTATTTCTCTTCCCGCGACATATCACATAGATATGTCGTGTTTTTATGCATTTACAATATATGTTATCCTCTATTACGTGAAGATAACACATATAGTTATGACACCTAAAACGCTTCCACAGTTATGCATGATCTGTACAAGAATATAATTTTTCCTAAAAATTTTCACAATTCTCACAAAAAGACTTTATTAATTTTTATTTTACTGGCATAATAGATACTAATGAATAAGAATGTAAAAGTGGGTGAGTAAATGAAAAGTGGAGAAAAAGATTATTCGGTAAAAGAAGCCATGATTTTCAGTCAACGCATTGCTCAATTATCGAAGGCATTATGGAAATGCGTAGAAAAAGATTGGCAACAGTGGATTAAACCATATGATTTAAATATTAACGAACATCATATTTTATCCATTGCTTATCATTTAAAAGGAGCTTCTATTTCTGAGATTGCAAAGTTTGGCGTTATGCATGTATCAACTGCATTTAACTTTTCCAAAAAACTTGAAGAGCGCGGCTATCTTGTATTTTCAAAAAAAGAAGACGATAAGCGAAATACGTATATTGAAATTACAGAAAAAGGGGAAACATTGCTACTGCAATTAATGGAGGAGTATGCCCCTGAAAATAATTCGGTCTTTAATGGCGCTCTTGCACTTCGCAATTTTTATGGTAAGTTCCCAGAAAATATCGAGTTAATCGCGATTTTAAGAAATATTTATGGACAAGATTTTATCGATATTTTTGAGAAATCACTAGAAAGTATTGAGGAAAATTTCATGGAACACGATCAAAAATTAATTAAAAAATAATATTGATTATTTTTTCGCTGTCATGCGTAAAAATTCTTGCATAATTGGCTGAAATAAGCCCTGTCTATGTAGCGCTTCTGCAGTCTCGTTTACTTCGAGCTGATGTGGAAGCGCTTTTTCAAACTGCTCCAAAAGAGCATCAAA
Organism: Bacillus cereus group sp. N21; assembly: GCF_016483395.1. NCBI lineage: Bacteria > Bacillati > Bacillota > Bacilli > Caryophanales > Bacillaceae > Bacillus > Bacillus cereus group sp. N21. The sequence goes on along the minus strand of NZ_JAEHBX010000045.1, from coordinate 21,689 downwards.
CAAAAGTAAGCCTTCTTGTTTTTCTACTATGTATTGTTCGTTCAATTGTTCACAAAGATTCAGTATACGTTCAATATCTTTTTTACGAGCTTTTTTCTTTATAATTAAAGAATAAAATGGACACTTATCTTCATCGATCATTTGGAAAAGAAGTTCTACATAATATTCAGCTTGCTCTAGTCGTTTTACAACGTCCATTTTTCCCCTCACTTTCTAACACAAGGTCTTCTATTTCTGAATTTTATAACACTAACAAAATATCGTATGATACAATATATAAAAGTATATGTATTTTGGCCAAAAGGAGGTATCTCCTCGTGACTCTTATAGAAATTGTTTTTGTCACATTTGCACTTATTGTTCTATTCTACACGAATTTCCTGACACATACACTGTGTGTGCGGAAACAACTATCCGAGAGCCGACAAACGAGCGCTTTTCGGGTTATTAATGTATGTATTACCATTCTATTAATTTCTAGTTATATAGAAATTATATTTCATGCAAAGTGAGGAAGGAAAGCCCCTTCCTCATTTTTTCCTCTATAAGCAAATTATACCTATAATGACTAATAAAATAAACAGTACAACCAATAAAATAAGTGATGAATTCATTCACCCATCCCCTCTCCTCTTTCCTATATATGCACATTCGCCCAAATTGGTACTCATTCCCAATCTGACAATCTTTATAAACAAATAGGTAATTTTTCTTTATCAATAGGAAAAGACGTCGAAATGTGATATATTAAATTTTGTACATATTGCTTATACTATAGAATAAAATTACCTTCAGCTAAATTTTATCCTCAGCCTCGGTAAGCCCTGTTAAGCAGGCTTTTAACTTTATAAGAAGGCGAAACCAGTGAGACTTAATCGGGCTCTTTTGGACAAGCATCATCTGAAATGAGGACGCTCTCCATTTGTGCGGGATAAATTAAAAATACATAATAGTAGGAGTGTTTATTGAATGAAGAAAGCTATGCTTGCCTTAGCAGCAACAAGTTTGATTGCTTTATCAGCATGTGGATCATCTGACAAAATTGTTACATCTAAAGCTGGTGACATTTCAAAAGAAGACCTTTACAAACAAATGAAAGACAGAGCTGGTAAACAAATTTTACGTGGTATGGTACTTGAGAAAGTACTTGTTAAAAACCATAAAGTCGACGATAAAGAAGTTGACAAAAAATATGATGAATACAAAAAGCAACTTGGCGATCAATTTGACGCAGCTTTAAAACAACAAGGCTTTACAAAAGACTCATTTAAAGAAAGCGTTCGTGCTGAATTAGCGATGGACAAAGCTATTGAAAGCAGTATCACTGACAAAGAATTAAAAGAGAATTATAAACCTGAAATTAAAGCAAGTCACATCCTTGTAAAAGATGAAGCAACTGCGAAAAAAGTAAAAGAAGAACTTGGACAAGGTAAATCTTTTGAAGAATTAGCAAAACAATACTCAGAAGATAAAGGTTCTGCTGAAAAAGGCGGCGACTTAGGCTACTTCGGACCTGGTAAAATGGTAAAAGAATTTTCAGATGCTGCATATAAATTGAAAAAAGATGAAGTAAGTGAGCCTGTGAAATCACAATTCGGTTACCATATCATCAAAGTAACTGATATTAAAGAACAAAAATCATTTGAAGAAGAAAAAGCAAACATTAAAAAAGGCCTAGTTGAGAAGAAAAAACAAGATCCTCAATTCATGGCTGAGCTTCAAGACAAAGAACTTAAAAAAGCTGATGTGAAGGTTGAAGATAAAGATTTAAAAGATACCTTTGAGACTCCAAAAGCTGAAAAAGAAAAGAAATAATAAAAAAAGCTCGGCATATGCCGAGCTTTTTTTATTAGGCCGTTGAAGAGACAGGAGAATTTGTTGTAGAAGAAGTAACAGAATGGGTTAGTAGAAACTAGTAAATGAAATTTTATAGGCGCAAATCCAAATATATCGACCGTTCTTCACAATATATCGGCGTTTCGACAAAGGATATCGCCTTTGCGATAAATAAAAACAGGAGCCGTCCAGTTCCCGTTTCCCAACATTCTGTTAAAAAACCCCGAATTGTGGACAATTCGGGGTTTCGTTCGGAAAAAGGTGTATTTATTTTTATGCTAATGCTGCAGCTTGCTCCTGCTGATCTACAGGCACTACAGCGTCTCTTAATGCTTTCTCTAGTTCAGCTGTGTATTTCATTTGTTCTTCTTTGCTCCAGCCTAATTTTGCTGCCATATATGCAACGACTGCTTCTTTCCAATCATATACCCAGTGAATGTTGAAGAATACAGCCCCTCTGCGGCGTACGAAGAAGTCAACAGGTTTTGCTGTCATTTCATAATCCATCGCGTATACAAGCGGTACAAGCACGTCTAACGGCATGTTATATTCTTTTGCTTCTGCTTTATGTTGTTTTGCTAAGTTAAAGAGAATATCTACGTTAGATCCATAGAATTTCGCAAACTCTTCTGCTTGCTTTGCTGTTAAACCATATTTTGTTCCCTCTTGTGCTTTTTTCGCAACGAATGTTGGGAATTGTTTTGATCCACTTACATGTCCACCAGAGATTGGCATATGCTTCGTTTCACTTTTCGGATACGCACTATGTCCTTCTTTTTGTAATAATGACGTTACATAATCTACTACCATTTCAGCCATTTTACGATATCCTGTTAATTTTCCGCCCGCAATTGTGATTAAACCAGATTCAGAAGTCCAAATTTCATCTTTACGAGAAATTTCAGATGCACTCTTACCTTCTTCATAAATTAATGGGCGAACACCAGCCCAACTTGATTCAATATCTTTTTCTGTAATCTTCACAGTTGGGAACATATAGTTAATCGCATTAATGATATATGTGCGATCTTCTGTTGTCATTTGTGGTACTGCTGCGTCTTTATCATAGAACGTATCAGTTGTACCTACATATGTTTTCCCGCCACGTGGAATTGCGAAGACCATACGCTTGTCTGGTGTATCAAAGTAGATCGCTTGCCCTAGTGGGAAACGTTTTTGATCGATTACTAAGTGAACACCTTTAGATAATTGCAATACTTTTCCTCTTTTTGAATTATCTTTTTCACGTAATGTATCTACCCAAGGTCCAGCTGCGTTTACAATTTTCTTACCGTATACTTCATACACTTCTCCATCTAATAAATCGACGACACGTACACCACATACTTTTCCATCTTTATATAAGAAACCGTCTACTTTTGCATAGTTGACTGCTTTTGCACCATGTTCAATTGCTTCTTTCATAACTTCGATTGTTAAACGAGCATCATCTGTACGATACTCTACGTAATAACCGCCGCCCTTTAAGCCTTCTTGTTTTACAAGCGGTTCTTTTTTCATTGTTTCTTCGCGGCTAAACATTTTTCTACGTTCGCTGCGTTTTACACCCGCTAGGAAGTCGTATACACGAAGACCGATTGATGTACTGAATGAACCAAATGTACCGCCTTTATGGAACGGAAGTAACATCCACTCTGGTGTTGTTACATGGGGACCGTTCTCATATACGATCGCACGCTCTTTCCCAACTTCTGCTACCATTTTCACTTCAAGTTGTTTCAAATAACGTAAACCACCGTGTACAAGCTTCGTTGAACGACTTGATGTACCTGCTGCAAAGTCTTGCATTTCAAACACAATTGTTGATAAACCGCGTGTTGCTCCATCTAATGCAATACCAGAACCAGTAATACCTCCACCAATTACGATCACATCTAACTCTTGTTTATTTACTCCATTTAATACGTCTTTACGTTGTTTACTTGAAAATTTCATGGTAATTCCTCCCTTTGATAACGAAAAAAGAGACCACAAACTCCGCTATAGAATTCGCTTCTATAGCGTGTTGTGGTCTCTCCAAATCTCCTACCGAATTATTAACTTATCATCATTATAACACTGTTTATAATTATTTAAAAGCTTTTGTTGCTTCAATTGCTTTTTTCCAACCAGCATATAGCTCTTCACTTGTTTCCGCTTCCATTGCTGGTGCAAAGCGCTTGTCCATATTCCACTGCGCCTTAATTTCGTCTTGGTTTTCCCAATATCCAACTGCAAGACCTGCTAAATACGCTGCACCTAAAGCCGTTGTTTCATTCACTTCTGGACGCTCTACTGGAACATCTAACATATCACTTTGGAATTGCATTAAGAAGTTATTCTTAACCGCTCCTCCATCAACGCGTAATGTTTTCAGTTCAATACCTGAATCTGCTTCCATAGCACATAATACATCTTTTGTTTGATATGCTAATGATTCTAGCGTTGCACGGATAAAGTGTTCTTTCGTTGTTCCGCGTGTTACGCCAAATACCGCTCCGCGTACTTCACTATCCCAATATGGTGTTCCAAGCCCTACGAATGCTGGAACAACGTAAACGCCATCTGTTGATTCAACGCGAGATGCGTATTCTTCGCTCTCACTTGCATCTTTAAACATACGCATGCCGTCACGTAACCATTGAATTGCAGAACCTGCTACGAAAATACTTCCTTCCAGCGCATATTCAACTTTACCATTTAAACCCCATGCAATTGTTGTTAATAGGCCATGTTCAGATGCAACTGCTTTTTCACCTGTATTCATTAACATGAAGCAACCAGTTCCATACGTATTCTTCGCCATACCTTCACCGAAGCAAGCTTGTCCAAATAACGCAGCTTGTTGGTCACCTGCGATACCTGCGATTGGTATATTTTGGTTAAAGAAATGATAATCAACTGTATGGGCATATACTTCAGAAGATTGACGTACTTCTGGAAGCATGCTTTTCGGCACTTCTAACATATCTAGAAGCTCATCATCCCACTGCAGGTCATGAATATTAAACATTAATGTACGTGATGCGTTTGAATAGTCTGTTACGTGCGCTTTACCACCAGACAATTTCCATACAAGCCATGTATCAATTGTACCGAATAATAATTCGCCGCGTTCTGCTCTTTCTCTTGCACCTTCAACGTTATCTAAAATCCATTTTACTTTCGTACCTGAGAAATATGCATCAATTAAAAGTCCTGTTTTTTCGCGAACCATATCGCTATAGCCTTTTTCTTTTAACTCATCACAAATTTCAGCTGTTTGGCGAGATTGCCATACGATTGCGTTATAAACTGGTTTACCAGTTTCTTTATCCCATACAACCGCTGTTTCACGTTGGTTTGTAATTCCGATACCAGCGATTTGCTCTGGCTTTACGTCCGCTTCACTTAAACAAGTTGCAATAACCGCTAAAATTGATCCCCAAATTTCTTGTGCATTATGCTCTACCCAACCTGGCTTTGGAAAATGTTGTGTAAATTCTTTTTGAGCTGAATGAACAATTTTACCTTCTTTATTAAAAAGGATTGCACGTGAGCTTGTTGTTCCTTGGTCTAATGAAAGAATGTATTTTTTCATAATCGGTTCCCCCTTATGCTACTTTTCTACTATTTGTATTGTTTTCGCTCTTTTTACTTGTCATATAAGAGATTGCTAGTACAATCACAGTTGCAATTATCACATAAATAAATGCTGCATTTTGTTTTCCTTCAAATACAACTTGATGGAATAAACCTGCAAGTGATCCACCTAAAATCGGTCCTACTACCGGAATCCATGCATATTTCCAGTTTGATCCACCTTTACCCGGAATCGGTAAGAAGAAGTGTGCAATACGAGGTCCTAAATCACGAGCTGGGTTAATTGCATAACCTGTTGTTCCACCTAATGATAAACCAATACTTACAATTAAGAAACCTACGATGAATGGATTTAAACCATCCGCAAATTTATTTGCACCAATTGCTAATATACCAAATACTAAAACGAATGTTCCAATCATTTCACTTAAAAGGTTTGCAAATGTATTCGGAATTGCTGGTCCTGTTGCAAAAACGCCTAATTTTGTACCTGGGTCTTCTGTTTCTTTCCAATGAGGTAAGTAATGTAAATATACGATAATTGCACCGATGATTGCACCGATCATTTGCGCTGCGATATAACCTGGTACATCATTCCATGGAAGCGCTCCCTTAAAAGCAAGTCCAATTGTTACTGCTGGATTTAAATGTGCCCCACTAATCGATCCTACTGCATATGCTGCGATGGCAACCGCTAAGCCCCAGCCCATCGTAATAACAATCCAACCAGAATCCTTAGCAAACGACTTCTTTAAACTTACGCCTGCACAAACGCCGCCACCAAGAACGATTAACAACGCTGTCCCTATTAACTCCCCTAAAAATGCTGACATAAAATCCCTCCACAATCAATTTAAATAATTCCAATGTGATAGAGGTAAAATGAATGGCCATTCGTTTTTTTTTCAAAAGAAAAAGATCCACACCTGGCATGCTTCTATATAAAAAATATAGAAACAATGAAATGTGGATCTCTTCTTTTCTCCGTCACGTTTATTAACTTATCTATAATGTTAACCTCAAATGAAAGCGGTGTCAATACATTCTTTTCACATTTTCGACACTTTTTATTTTTCTCAACATACAAGCCACTGTTACGAGAAAAAAGCGGTCTTTCACTCACTTTCTCCCTTTGTTTGTACAAGGCATAAGGCGAAATTAGGTACTGACCGCTTCTATACACAGGCGGATCCTCTTTCCCACCTAAAAGAAAGCTTTTATTTCGGTTTTCCCACATATAAATCGCGGCTTTGTAAACAAAAGCGGTCTTCCACTCATTTTCTCTCTTTGTTTTCATAAGGCGTGGGACGAAAATGGGTACTGACCGCTTCTATGCTCAGACGGATCCTCTCTCCGCCTAAAAGAAAGCTTTTTCTATTTTTGGTAATGTTTCCAGAGTTCTTTTTTCGACGTTGTAATCGCCGTCGCACCAGCGGATAACGCTCTTTCTACATCATCAACCGTACGAATAAATCCGCCTGCTAAAATCGGTACGCCCGTCCGTTCTTTCACCTCAGCAATCACACCTGTTAAAGCACCTGGAAGCACCTCAATATAATCCGGCTTTGTTTTCTCTAAAAGATTACAACTTTTTTCCATTGCACTCGAATCAATTAAAAAGATACGTTGAATCGCGACAACACCCTTTTGCTTCGCCTTCATAATTACACTTGCCTTTGTCGACAATAGTCCATATGGCTTATACTCTTGGCATAAAAACTCTGTCGCATGGCCATCGCTTTGCAAACCGTGAATTAAATCGACATGTAAAAATACCTTTTTACAATGCTGCTTCGCAAGTGCAACAACACTTTTCAATTGACCGATATGAATGTCTAAAATAACAATATACTCATAAGAACTATATAGTAACTTTTCTAAATCTTTTATTTGCCGAACAGCTGGCAAAATATTTTGTTCATGAAATTCCATTCAAAAAGTCCCCTTCTTTACGTCTTCCTACCTTTTATAGTACACAATTTAAGCGAAAAGAAAAGCTAGCAAGAGAAATTTTTAATTCTCATTCTTGTCGCATTGTGTTGAACAGTCGATATCCTATGTCCAATTGCCGATATATGACGATAAACGGTCGATATATCTTAAAAATCGCCAATATAATGATGGCGCAAAAAAAGAGTGAATAACTGATTAGTTACTCACTCTTTACTAGGATTAAAGCAACACAGAATCCTTATCACTTTCTTGATTACGTCTCTCGCGTTCTTCTTCTAAACGCTTCATATATACTTCTCCTTCTTTTTCAATAAACTCATTATCCATATCTTGCTCTTTTTTCGAAGTATATAAAACCATGTAACCACTTACGACAATCCCGATAATAACAAGATAAATCCACCATGGTAAAGTTTCCACTCTTCGCCCTTCCTTTCCTGAGACAAGCCTTGTTAGTTTCACTATATGAAGGTAGGACAAGAGTTATGACAATTTCTTTTTCAAACAAGTAAAGCAGTACTCCCATCTACAATCACCGTAGATAGAAGTACTGTCTTTAAAATTCTATCGATGAATCCAAACTGCACCTGCAGACTTGTCTTCAGCTTGTCCTACTACCTCAAACTTCAATCCTAGTTTCGGCAACTTACGTCCGGCATCTGGAATGATGCTGTTGATATACTGCTTAGAATCATCAAATTTCGCAACGCCTGGTAATCCTTTATAGTCAAAGATACCGCGAGTTGGCGAATCTACTTTCCATGCTGGCGTTTGATCAAATGAGAATGCAGCATCGGCAATTTGATAACGCGTACTGCTTTTCACAGTCGGTTGTCCGTTTAATGTCCCTACGATTGCCTCTGGATGAGAATCTACTACTCCTAAGAATCCTTCACCTGGATGAACGCCTACCCAGTTATCTGTAAAGCTTTGATCCGCATACCATACAACCATTCCTGTATTAAAGACTGGGCCACGTGCATGTTGTAACGCCATGTCAGAACCAGCGTAATTTCTCCACTCTACATAGTAGTTATGTTTTTTCTGTTCAAATCCGTTAGACACAGTAAATCCTTTTAACGTCATTGCAGGTTGTCCTTCTGCATCATCAGAGAAAACAACTTTGCCATCTACAGTTAATGCTGCATTATCTAACGCAAATCCTTTATAAGCTACTGCAATATCTGTTAAATATTCAAACTGTAATTTTACTTTTTTCCCTTTGAATTGGCTTAAATCGTATGATTTATCAACCCACTTACCATCAGTTGTATCCATACCGCCTTTTACGTCTTTTTCGCCCATTCTATCAATACGTGTCTTCGTTCCATCTTCTGGAATAGCATACACGTCAAGGAAATCATACTTCGCTTCAAGCTCATAGAATGCCTTATAATCAAACTTAGCATCCGTTGCATTTGTTAAATCAAATACTGGTGTCTCAAGTGTTGTATGAATGTCATTTCCTTTTGTACTGTAATAAAACTTCTTACCAAATGCCGATTCGATATTTTTTATATCTTTGTCCGGCAAGTTAACGCGAACGATTCCTGGTCGTTTTGATTTCGTAACACTTTGATCTAAATATGTTGCAGCACCGATTCCCGTGCCAAGTTTATCATAATCTACCTCAACGATATTCGCCCAGTTACCCTTCATATTCTTTTGGAAAAACTCTTTATTTTGTGGTGAAAAACTTGTTGGCTCTGTTCCTGCAATCTTTCCAGCCCAGCTGCCGCCGCTCATAATAGACCAAGATTCAACTGGTTCACCTTGTCCAGTGTACTTTGTATCGTACTCATCCGGTAAGCCTAAATCATGACCGTACTCATGGGCAAACACACCTACTGCTCCATCTTCAGGCTCGATTGTATAATCGTATGCAGCCATCTTTCCGCCCCAATTCGGAACAGAAGCTTGTGTTCCATCAATTGCATATGGTTTTGATCCAAGTTTTGAACGGTGAGACCAAATCGCATCATCTTTCAATTTACCGCCGCCAGCTTCTTGACCCACGCCAGCATGAACAACCATTAAATGATCAATAATGCCATCTGGCTCATTTTTATTACCATCTCCATCTTGATCGTACTGATCAAATTGGTCAAAATCAGCTAAGTTAATCCCTTTTGCTACTGCTGCTTTTAATGCTTCCTTCACAAAATCACGCGGTCCTAAAGGTCCTTTATTATCATGACCGGTACCAGCATCTGCACCATAATCAGAAGCTTTTCCTGGAACAGTAAGCCATTCCGTTACAGTTCCATCAACTGTGTAGCTACCACCTGATTGCTCTTCATAATATTGCTTGAATGTGTTAATTTTTGACCCATCAAATAGCGTAAATGGCTCATTACCAAATAACATTTTTTGATAATGCTCACGATTAAAGTCCTTAGAATACATATATCCTGGCGCTTGATCAATATTATTATGTTTAAAATCGCTAAATTCTACGAGTAAAACAAGTACTTTATCTTTTCGAACAGTTCCATTGTACTCTTCTTGCTTTGCTGGTGTAGTAGGTACTTTTCCATTTAATTTTCTAGGATTCAATCCTGCATCTTGTCCAGCTACTGGTCCTGCTGTTGGCTGCTGCGCCTGTTCATTTTCCTTCATTTTTGCATCTTTTACTTTTTTCATAAAATCAGAAGCTTCTTGCGTAAGACTATCTTCTGTAATGATTTCTTTCCCAGGGTTTTCCCCTTTCTTTTTCTCAACATACTTTTCAACAGCCTTTGACGTCTCAGCTTGTGATGCAGATTTATCAATGACTCCCCGTTCTTTTAATGCTTCTGCCAAACGCTCATCCGGTATTAAATGCTCATCTATTGGTAGAGATGATGATGGTGTTTCAGCATATGCTGCATGACTTCCAAAAGCAAAAGTACTACTTAGCACTGCCGCTGTTGCTAATACTGATAAAGGTTTTAACTTCTTATTCTTCTTCAATGCATTTCCTCCCCGTTGTTTGCGAACTATCGTTTTTTTTGTCGATAACAACATAATATTCGTATTATGACGAATATTCAATATTTTTCAACAAATAAAATGTTGAGAAATATTTTTTTATGCAGGGTGAAATACATAAGATAGCAAAATAAAAAGGTTCTGCCCTAAATAGCAGAACCTTTGTTTGAATCATCTTCTTAATTATGAAAGAAGGAACGGGTAATTCTATTCATTGATGGATACAGCATGCTTTTCAAAAAAAGCTTGGACATATTTCATAAACTCTTCCGGCTCTTGACGGAACGGAGCATGATACCCTTTTTCAATAATATGGAATGTACTATTTTTAAATAGTTGATGATATGCTTCACCATTTTTCCATGAAACGCTTTTATCATTTCTGCCCCAAATGATTAAGGTCGGCACCTTGATTTCATTCGCATCCATCGCTAATCGATGTTCTCTCATCTTACTTAATTCACTATAATGCTCTTTATCATCTCTTCTATTTTTCACCGCATTTTTATCATAATCCGTAATAGTAGATACCGTATTTAAATCAACCGATACATTCGGCTTTTGGAAACCTTCTTTTTGCTGGAAGGATTCTATTCCTGTGGAGTCAGCTAAAATAAGGTGCGTAATCGCCTCAGGATATAGGTATGTTAAATTAAGAGAAATCTCTCCCCCCATTGAATGACCAAGCACCGCAAACTTATCATAGCCTAATTTTTTCATTAACTTATAATATATATTTGCTTGCGCTGGGAATGAATACTGAAAATCCATTGGCTTCGAAGAACGACCAAATCCTATAATATCAACTGCAATGATCGTATGATCTTTCGCTAATTCTGGATAAATATCACGAAATCCATCAGAAGAACCTCCAAAGCCATGAAGCATAAGCAGCGGCGGTTTCCCTTCACCAATTTGTTTAAAATATATCGTTTGTCCATCTATTTCTACCTTTTTTTCTTTTGTGTTTAATTTTGTTGCAACAGTATTTTTTACTTCTTCTACTTTTGCTGTCGGTTTCTCAACGATATTACAAATCACTAATACGACAAGAACAATACAACTAATTATATAGAACTTTAATCGTTTCAAGTTAATTGTCTCCTTTCCTCTACTTTAAATCATGAAAAAATACACTTAACATAAGCTTTCACTTTTTGTCAGCATTTTATAGCCACATAGTTGTAACCATATAAGTTACAACTATGTTAAAAAAATATGCTTTCTCTCTAAGTAAGAATGCATTGGGATATTTCTTGTATTTGATTACTTTTATACTATTTAACCCACTTGTAATCAATATAGTTACAAACAAAAAGTAAGTCAATCATTTTTCAAAAGTTTTATATACTTATAGAAATGAAGGATAAAGAAAAAAATAAAAGAAGAACGCCTTTTAGTGAGGGTAAACGTTCTTCTGTTTGTTATAGGTCTACATGAGTATTTATTATAGGTGTTCGTGGTCTATTCTGAAGCACTTACACCGGTGTTTCCATCAGTATATGAATAGGCAGATGTATCGCTAACGCTATATGCTAAATCAGGCTTTGATATGAAATGGTCTGCGTGAGTAGCTTGTTGTGTTTCAGCAAAATGATTTAATCCAAGGGAAAGAATTCCGATAACAGATAAACCAACAGTAATAACACCCAATTTTTTCATTATTTTAACGCTCCTCTACTTAATAATTTTTGTTTCGCTTCATAACAGATATTAAAATAATCACTTACTTTTTCATGATTATTCAATTTACGAAATTCGACAGCTAACAACTCACCATATTCTTCAACATAATCCCATAATCCTTGTTTTTCGAAGTAAAATATTCCTTCTTTTATCTCTTTTTCCACTAAATCCATTGAACATCTTTCATTTAGTGTTTTCAAAATGTTGAAGTGATACATATATTCTTTGTTTCCTACTGCAGAACAAATATTTAAACCGTTTTCAATTAATTTTTGTGCAATATTTATTTCACCTAATTTATAATGTTCCCTTGCTTGTAGGAAAATGGCTTTGATATGATTAGGAAGTTTCTCTGTTACTTCTGATAAATGACGAATTGCTAAAGTGGATAGATTTTGGGTAGCATACAATAAACCTAGATTATGTCTAACTATTAAAATTAGCTTATCTTCTTTAGCTTTCTGTAAAATGTCAATTGCATGATTTAAATGTTCTTCGGCTTGTTCAAATTGTTTTAAAAATATACAAGCTGTCCCTATAATATTTTCACAGGATGCAACTTTGACTTCATATCCTTCTTGATTTAAAAATATTGCTTTCGCCTTATTTATATATTCAATAGAAGATAGCATTTTGTAAGTATGGTGATACAATACAGCAAAGTGTTGATGAAATTCAGCTTGTTCTATCGGATTAGAAACTTGCTTTAATAATTCTTTAGCTTTCTCAAAATGTATTTCAGATTCTTTGTAATTTGAAATGAACATTAGATGAATACCTTTAAAGAGATGATAATAATGTGTTAAAAGCAGATCATTCGGAATAGACAAGGAATCAATTTTATCGAAGCTATTGCTTGTAATACTTAAACGATCTGCTAACACTTGATAGCGAAAATCTAATAATGAATAATAAAACGATATGTTTTGATCTTCTTCCATATGATTAATTTTTGATTCAATTTCCTCTTTCAATCGTGTCGCTTTCTCTACTTGTTGCTGCAGCATTGACTGATACCAAGCGTCTAATGAATGCTTAATCTGTTCTTTCGTTACTACATGTGCACTCATAGAAATTCATCCCCCTCGTTTACAACTGTAATTATCTAAATATTATCACTTTTCCACAAATTGTATATCCCTCTAAATATATAAATAACTTGAGAAATAATTATCAGAATATTCCCTCCGTTAATGCAAATCCACTCATCTAATTCTTCATCATAGGTCATATTTTCCACTCGTCCGACTTGTTTCGTCCAAGCTTTTGTTTGTTCTTTCTCAAACGTATTGTATTTTACGTATGCTTTTATTTTTTTCTCTTCACAAAATGCATAGTTTTCTTCACTTCCATAACCAGAATCGGCAATCAAACGTTTTTGTTTTTTACGATTGTGTTTCTCTAATATTTCAAAATGCGGAATCAGACACCCTTGATCACCAGCTCGTTGATGAAGGCTAAATCCTGTAATAAATTGATTTTCCGTTCCAGCTTGTACATTGTGTATTGAGTATTTCTTGTAACATAGCGATATCTTTTGTTTGTAGAACCAATAGCCGAAGGTTTTGCGCATGATATGGGTACCAATTGATCCTACACCAGCAAAATCTCCGGCTTTTTGTAATTGTCGATAAGCTTGTTTTTTACTAATGGGTTGATCTCCTTTACGAGAAGGAAGCAAGTAGTGGAAATAGTAAAAGATTAAAATAATAATATTGGTAATGCAAAAAAAGCGGGATATCAACAAGGAAATATAGATGAACATAGCTATTTAAATCCAGCGGTTAATCGTGCTCCAGGAAATAAAAATATAGCTCCTGATAATCGAATACAATCCCATCATCCTATAGCTAAAAAAGGTGGAATCAATCATAACGAAAAGAAAACGAAGAAAAATTGAGGAGGTTGATACTGATATACATTATGAATTTAATGTAAGCTATAGAGAAATGATTGAGGCATGGGGTTGATCAAAAAACTGCAAAAAAGGTATTAGCAGATGCTTATAAATATTTTGATAGGTTAGGAGGTTTTATAAAAAATGATCGATTTATCTAAAATTCCTGGTTTAATAAAGAATAACCCAGCAAATGATATTGAAATTCAAGAATTAGAAGATCTGATGAAAATGGAGTTACCTAATGCATATAAAGATTTATTGAGATATACTAATGGTTTTTCAAATGGTGGAGGTTTAACGATTTATGGTACTGAGGATATTGTAGAACGAAATGAGACTTGGGAAGTAACTGAATATGCAAGTGGTTATGTTTCTATTGGTGATGATGGTAGTGGTAATGTTTTTTTAATGTTGCAAAGTGCAGATGTAAAAGAAATGTTGATTATTGGTTCTGGTGATATGAATCCAAATCATGCTACTGTAATTATCTTAGATTTTAGTGAATGGGTAAATACAGGGTGCTTAAATGAAAAAATACAGAAGATAGCAGTGGGATTCCCTGATATGTGTAATATAGTGTTAGTAGAAACCCCTAATGAAGGATTAAAAGACTTAGTAAAAATAAAAAGTATATTAGCAATTGATATTTCAACAGGAGATTTATTAAAGGGTTCGAAAAATCTTCCTTTTACATTAGTGAAGAAGTTTCCATATGGTAAGGCAAAAAAATTAATTGAAAAATTGAGACCTGCTGGTGTAGTGCTAAATGCAGTACCTACTGATATAAACAATTAATATTAAACGTAATTTTGAATGATACAACACTTCAACTAGCCTCTAGTATCGCTAAAGTTCTTGCGAAGTCCAGAGTGGAAACAGGTCAAAAATGGCCGAGATATATGGAAGAAGTTTATGATAGAAAATAGTAATATCTCCTCCAATGGTACATCAAGAAATTTTTAGTAGGGGATTTCATTTTAATAAATAAGGAGTGAAATATATGTTTAAAAAAATAACAAGAGCAGAACTGATAAGTCTAGTAAGTAAATTAGTAGAATGTGAAGGAACTGAAAAAGAGATTGATGAAATGATAGAAGTTGTAGAAAGAAATGTTCCACATCCAGAAGTAAGTGATTTACTATATTGGAATGATGAAGAACTTACTCCAGAACAAATAGTAGATATAGCACTAGCATATAAACCAATACAGCTTTAAAAATATTTTGCTACCTATCCCCCGCTGCATTTTGAGGCGGTAATCTTCCTACCCACAAATAGCGGGATAAAATATGCATGTCTTTTAGAGTTATGTAGCGATCCATTAACATTCATCTTTGCACCAACTATAAACTAAGAAAATCTATTAATCATATAATAGTTTTTTAAATATAGGAGAGGTTAATATGGCTATTGTGAACTTAATAATAGTAACTGATAAAAATACTAATAAATACATCCCTTTGTTAAGAAAAGTCACTTCCCAGTCAATTAGTGAAATCAAAAAGAATATTGAAACACTAGAACCAGTAATGATAAAAGAAAGCTACGATACTGATGGTTTAACCTCTTTACAACGTACTGCTGAAAAGTTAATAAACATGGGAGCAGAATTAAGATTTTATCAAAACAATCATATCATTTCATTAGAAATGATCAAAAATTTGATTGAAAGAAATAAAGGAATAGAAAAAGATAGAGAAGAATTGGATGATTTGATGTTTGGTGATGAGTCTATAGTGCCGGAGTAATTGGGCTAGGGATAAAAAATAGATAATAAGCATGGAACTAAAGAAGAAATACTAAAGGATTACATAAAACTCCCGGATAAGTAGGTGTTCATATGAAACTATACTTTAAAGATATTGAATTAGGTGAAATTACAGAAGTATCCGCAGATCCACCGTGGATGTATGGGACGATTCACTTAAATGAAAAGAGTAAGCCCTTTCATGAATATTTTCACGGGATGGTTGATGAAGACAATGAATTTGATTTTGACAGCGCAGATCCAGAATTTTTAGCAGAAAGTAATTGGTCTATTTTAGATGAAAATGAAGGTAAATACTTAGGAATCGATATACCGGCTATTTACATAGAAAATACAATAATCGCATGGCGTTGGAGATAAATTGATCCATATTAAAAGATACACTCTATCCTAAAGGAGATTAAAGAAAGAGGTTTTCATATGTGGAAAAATCTGATTTTAGAAATTGAAGAAATAGAGAAAAGCTTTAACTGTAAAATGAATACACCCGCAACAGATACTGAAGTTCAGAGATTAAGAGAACGTGTGAAAGAGAATTTCAATATTGATCTACCGATTGAATACGAAGAGTTTCTTAAAACTGTAAATGGTTTAGATTTTGATGGACTAGTGATTTATGGAGTTGATCCTTCTTTACTAGAACCAGAAAGAGAGGAACCAATCTGTGGACTTATAGACACGAATAAGATTTGGTATGAAAATGAATTTCAAAAAGAGTATCTTTTCTTTGGAGATTCAGATATTGCTTGGTTTTGTAAAAATTTATCTGACGGTACATATGTGGAACTTGATAAACCATCTGGTACAGTGATGGAAATATATAATGATTTCAATACCATGCTTGAGGAAGCATTAAAAATACATCTTAATTGAAAGTAAAGCATAAATATCAAACTTTTTATATTTTGATTACCGAAATACTCCTCAGTCATCAACCATTGTATTTGGGGAACACGAAGATGAAGATATGAAAAAAGCAATTTATCCCGTCTGTTCATCTTTTCAAGAATTGCTTTCTAGCTTACGCGACTTTGAAGATGAAGAATAAAAAAATAAAAGAAGAACGCCTTTTAGTGAGGGTAAACGTTCTTCTGTTTTTGCTGTAAATTTACTTAAATTTCTTTTGGTGCTGAGAAATCTGCGTGGCTATTAGAAGGTGCTCCTCCTGTGTCCCCTTTGTTTAAAGTCACATTGTTAAAATCACTAAATCCAGCTGTAATAGATAACGTAAATGCAAAACCTACTGCTGTTAAGATAATTTTTTTCATCATTTTAATGCTCCTTTTTTTATTTGTTTTTTTCTTGCTTCTTTACTCATGTGATAATATTTGCTTGCTTTTTCATGATTGTTTTCATTGTAGAATTTATCAGCTAAACGCTCTGCATACTCTTCAATACAATCAAATAATTCTTCTTTTTCAAAGTACATAATTCCTTTTAAAACAGCCTTTTCGAATGCATTTATATTAGTATTCATTTCTTTTAAAATCATAAAGCGATATTGATACTCCTGATTTTTAAATTGATTACAAATATGTAATCCTTTTTCTATTAATGATTCAGCAATATCTGAACGATTTAATTTCAAATTTTCATCAGCTTCTAAATACAATGCTCGGAAATGATTTGGAGATTTCTTTGTTACTTCTGATAAGTGACGAATTGCGGATTCGGATACATTTTGATTTGCATACAGTAAACCTAAGTTATTGCGTACCATGAGGATATATTTTTCATGATTTGTTTTTTGGAATACATCTAATGTAGCATTCAATGTTTCTTCAGCTAACTCAAATTGTTTTAAATCAATACAACATAGTCCGTATATATTTTCACATAATGCAAGATTGATTTCATATCCTGATTGCTTAGAAAATTCCTCTTTTGCTTTTTGAATGAAATCAATTGCTTTTACTTGTTGGTATGAGTGATAATAAAATTCTCCTAACCTATAGTTAAATTCAGCCTTTTCGAATGGATTTGTAATGTATTGTAATAGTTTTTCAGCTTGATCAAACTGCTCTTTTGCTTCTGTATAGTTTGTGATAAGTCTCAAATGAAAGCCTTTAAAAAAATGATAATAATATGCTAGAAGCCCTTCTGTCGGAATTTCAAAAGATTCTACTCTATCAAAACTATCTTCTTTAACCGCAACCCAGTCAGTCAGGACATTGTATCTGAAATTTAATAATGCATAATACAATAATACATCCTGATCTGCTTCTACCTGATTCAGGTTATTATCAATTTCTTCTTTACATCGTGTCGCTTTTTCCACTTGTTGTTGCAACATTGCTTGATACCAAGTGTCTAGTGAATGTTTCATTTGTTCTTTCGTTACTACATGTGTGCTCACAACAATTCATCCCCTTCATTTTCATCTGCAATAAACTGAATATTAACATAATTACACGAATTGTATATAAAATCCCCCTTTTAAGCTGATTGAAAAATAATTGTCAGAATATTCATCCGTAAAGGCTCAATTAAAACCTACCTCATAAATAAAAAGCATTATACCAATTGGTGTAATGCTTTTTATTTGGGTGAAAAATTCACTTTAGGAAGAATGTGCTTTTGTAAACTGTTGCTACTAAATGCACTTACTGTTTGTGTGTTTGAATCAAATTGCAATCCTAATGCTTTAAATACAACCTCTGTTTGTACAGGGGATAAACTAAATGATACTGTGTCATTATCTAGGTAAATATTTAATTCAACGCTCTCAATCATTATCTTTCATCTCCAATTTTTTGATTCATTCTTGGCTATTTTTTGTTTTGGAATAGCTTTTTGTTTTTCTCTTAAAACCTCAATGGAATTTAAAGCTTTATCTTCTTCGTAATAACTTAATAATATTTGTCGTTTTGTATCGTTCCCTTTCATCATAATGTTAGGATTTACGATATGAACGCTATTTTGCTTTTTCTTGATGAAGTTGTTTGCTTGTAGCTTTCTCATTAACTTTGCAATAGTAGGCTCAAAAACCTCGACATCACTAAAAAACAAATTAATTAAAAAAGTTAAGTATCTAAAATCCCCAAAACCATTGATATAACTGGGTTTTTCCTACTTTTTTGTTTAATTTACTCTCTTCTATAACCAAAGAGGCTTTTCATAAAATACCTTTTACTCTATATGTTTATGACACTAGAAGGGGCTAGCCCTTCGCTTCACCTCAGCCACTGCGCTCACATCCAAAAACAAAGGGTAATACATTTATGTTTGATATCCGCTTTATTAAAATATTTTCCGTATAGGAAGTGAATAAGCTTCCTATACGGAAAATATTACATATTAATACTTTCAGAGATTTTAAAAATAAAGAGGTGATTTTTAAATGTATAATGAGTCAATATATTTTCCTTATATAAATTATAATCAATACTTCGATCGTCAATTCCCTGGTCCTCAGATTCCAAGTATACCGGGAATGCCAAGTTTTCCGGGAATGCCAGGTTTTCCGGGAATGCCAGGTTTTCCGGGAATGCCAGGTTTTCCGGGTGCACCAGGACAGCAAAGTTCACAAGCTCCAACATCTCCTCCTCCATCATTTATTCCTCAACAATCAACTGCTTCACCATTTGCTGTTGATCCAGGGGCAATTTCATTCTGTTTATTTCGAAATACCTATATATGGCTTACGAATGGTGAACAGTTTTGGTATTATCCGATTTTTGTAGGACGAAGATCTGTTACTGGTTTTAGATGGAACGGTAGGTTTTGGGTGATTTTTGGAATTGATACAAGAAGGATTAGTTCATTTACATGTTTTTAAAAATTATAGAGTAACGATAAAAGTTTAATTATATAAACAAAAGAGGTATTAGAATGAAAAACTTTCAATCATTTGATGGGACAATAACTATGATTAACGATTTTGTAACAGGATCAAATGAAGAAATAGGATGTACTAAATTAATATCCGTAGATAATGGTTATGGGACTCTAACAAATTTTGTAGTGAAACCAAATACTTATTTTATTGACTACGCAGCGGTAGTAGTAGGAGATAAAGTAACTGGATTTTACGATGCTAACGTCCCTGTTCCTCTCATTTTCCCACCACAATTTCAAGCAATTGTTATAGCGAAATATATACCCTATCAAAATGTAAAAGTAGATAATTTTAATGAACAGTTAGAGAGTAGTGATGGAAAATTAAAATTAAATATTTCTCCTTCTACTCAAATTTTATTAACAAATGGCCAATTTTTTACAGGGAATCTTGCGAATCGAAATTTAATAGTTATTTATGGTCTTACAACAATGAGTATACCAGCCCAAACTACGCCATATAAAATCATTGTTTTGTGTCAAAAGTAATTTTTATTTTAAAGGGTCTCTCGGTTTATTTGAGAGGCTTTTTTTGTTTCTGAAGAAAAAAATAATGAAAAGTAGGAAAAAAGGTTTATTTTTTAAGATAGGGCCACGCCCCATACTCATCAAGCTAAGATTTTGAAATATCCCCAAAACGAAAATTTTATATTTCTACAGTTATTTATAAGAATTCAGCTCACTTTTTTCGTTTTGGGAAACAACCAATTTCTTAAGTTGATGGATATATGACGGTACCCCTACTTGTAAGTTAATTCCCGTAAGTTCCCTATTTTGGATTAGATTGAGTGAGATGAATCTTGATCAGATAAGAGTCCCTAATATAACAAAAAGGTAATAATGATTACCTCTTGAGTTCTTTTATTTCGTTTAATTTAAAAAGATTACATTTTCGTTACAAAAACTATTGATTATATTTAAATACCGTAATATAATTCTGTTTATGGAAATAAAAACTAAAATTATTCATTATTTGGGGGATATGGAAAATGAAGAAAATTATTTTACCAATTTTAATGTCTACAATGTTGATCGCTCCTGCAGTATCTCATGCAGAGAAAAATGTAGTTTCTCAAAATAATACGGATACAATTGAGCAAGTTCAAGAATATAGCGGTTGGGTTCGAGAGAAAGGAGACTGGTATTACTTCAATGAAGATGGATCTATGGCTAAATATTGGAAAGACATTAATGGTTCTTGGTATTATTTTGAAGAAAATGGTGTCATGGCGAAAGGTAAAACAACTATCAAGGGACAAACATATTACTTCAATGAAAATGGAACTATGCATACAGATTGGTTAGGAAATAAAGGTGGACCATATTCAGGAACATGGTATTACTTTAACAAAGATGGAACTATGGCTAAATATTGGAAAGTAATCAATGGCTCCTGGTATTATTTTGAAGAAGATGGTTTCATGGCGAAAGGTCAAAAAACTATCAAGGGACAAACATATTACTTCAATGAAGATGGAACTATGCAGACAGGTTGGCAAGTAATTAAAGGTGGCGGACCTTATTCAGGAACATGGTATTATTATAATGAAGATGGCGTAATGGCTAAGTATATGAAAAATATTGACGGACAAACATATTACTTTAATGAAGATGGAACTATGCAGACAGGTTGGAAGAAACTTCAAGGTTCCTTTGGCGGAAAATGGTATTACTTTAACAATAACGGCTCTATGGCAAAAGACTGGGTAAAAGTGAATGATATATGGTACTACATGAATAAAGATGGAATGATGCAAACAGGTTGGGTACAACAAAATGGAGATTGGTACTATTTACAATCTGATGGCTCTATGGCAGTAGGAAAACATTTCATTGATGGTAAATGGTATTCATTCCAAGATAATGGCGTTATGATGTAACAAAAGGTTTTTTAAACTGAATATATGAACACTAGATACCTATTTTAAGATATTTCTATTATGAATTTAAAAAAGGGCTTCCTTAATTAGGAAGTCTTTTTTATGATATCTGATGTTTAATCTGATTAGTTTGATTTGCTAACAACAATAAATATAAACATTTGTAATGTATTAATCTCGTATAAGAATATAAGTCATTATAGAGTTAGTATAGTCATATGGACACAACTTAGTTAAGTCCTTACAATGGGTTTCAAGGAGGAAGTGTCCGTATGAC
>NZ_JAEHBX010000448.1:0-232 GCF_016483395.1 Bacillus cereus group sp. N21 | reverse complement strand
GCATCCCCTCGGCATAATATAAAGTGCACTCTGAGGCGTGAAGTGGTCAATACACCCCAGGCGCTGCTGGGCATAAGAGAGCGGAATGGCTTCTCCCCGGTCCATCGGCATAAGCGGTGGAATCTCTCGTTTTTTGTCCCCTTTATGCCACTGATCCAGTCGCTTCGCCAGTGCCTCCCCCGTTGGACCCTCCACAAGTTCACGCACCGGGCGGTCGCGGTGGCAGACTGCG
>NZ_JAEHBX010000447.1:0-232 GCF_016483395.1 Bacillus cereus group sp. N21 | reverse complement strand
CCATTCTTTGGTGTATAGCCACCTTGCACACAAATCGTTCCTTTTCCCCATGATTCTCCCATCTCTCATTCTCCTTTCTTTTATACAAAATAAAAAACTGCCCCTTTCCTGAAAATAAGAAAGGAGCAGTTTGAAAACACGCTCTAAAGGCTCTTTCTTATCTCTCAGGATTATTACCTGCAGGATTTGGCACAATTCCGTTATACGGCTGTTGCCAAGGTTTCATCGGGCC
>NZ_JAEHBX010000446.1:0-233 GCF_016483395.1 Bacillus cereus group sp. N21 | reverse complement strand
CCTAACGACTATCCCTTATGGGAGTAGAGCGCAAGCGATTGGCGTTCGAAAAGCGGAGCACCTAATCAGGTAATGCTGTAGGTGATGATATAGTCTGTCCTGTATGGTGACATACAGCAGTTGCATGAGCAACGGACTGAGGAGTAGCGAACTCGGTTGAACATTCGAGACAGAAATCTTCCAGCTACAAGAAACTTCTGAAATAAATGATTACGGTACAGATGACATTATCC
>NZ_JAEHBX010000445.1:0-233 GCF_016483395.1 Bacillus cereus group sp. N21 | reverse complement strand
GATCAGAAGATTTCTGAATTACAAAGGGAGAGGGAAAAGATTATGGAGCAAAGTAAAGGCGAGGTTAAGGATGTATATTTAGTGCGCTATGGCGCTTTAACGAGTACTGAAGAGGAAATAGAAATAGTAACTGTAGGTGCTTTACGTGGTAGGGCAGAAAGGGGTAAGTCTTATAATGATGTAGAAAATGCCCAAGAATTAAGTGATAAAGAATTTATTGAGGGATTTAATAA
>NZ_JAEHBX010000444.1:0-234 GCF_016483395.1 Bacillus cereus group sp. N21 | reverse complement strand
AGAAAGAGTTCCATTATGAAGGTGGAATTAAATCTTATGTTGCGCATTTAAACCGCTCGAAGCACCCGATTCCTGAAGAACCTGTATATGTAGCGGGTTCGAAAGATGAAATTCAAGTTGAAGTTTCTCTTCAATATAAAGAAGGTTATACAAAAAATATTTATTCAATTACGAAAAATATTCATAAGTATGAAGGCGGTACACATGACGTGGGTTTCAATCATGCCCTAACGA
>NZ_JAEHBX010000443.1:0-234 GCF_016483395.1 Bacillus cereus group sp. N21 | reverse complement strand
CCCACCTACTCCTCCTGCTACAACACCTACTCCTGGTACAGGGAATCCTGTCTGTCCCCCTCCAACGAAAGAAGGAAATGTAGTTGGTACTCCTACTGGAATTCCAGTTTGTGCGCCAGCTACTGATGTCGGAAATCCTCCCGTTAACGTTGGAATTCCAGTTTGCATGCCTGCTACTGATGTTGGAAATCCTCCATGTGCTCCACCCATCCAGCTCGGAATTCCACCGTATCC
>NZ_JAEHBX010000442.1:0-234 GCF_016483395.1 Bacillus cereus group sp. N21 | reverse complement strand
AGTGAATTACAGAAAATGGTCCACGGCAAAATTTTCGGCCAATCACCAAGTATCGATCTAGATGTAGAATTAAAACGCCAAAAACAAGTATTAGAAGCAATTCAAGCTGGCCTTGTTCAATCGGCACATGATGTTGCTGAAGGTGGTTTAGCAGTTGCAATTTCTGAAAGTGCAATTGGTGCTAACGGTTTAGGTGCTACTGTGAAATTAGACGGTGAAGCAACGGCGGTATTA
>NZ_JAEHBX010000441.1:0-234 GCF_016483395.1 Bacillus cereus group sp. N21 | reverse complement strand
TGGGCCTAAATGGACTCGAACCATCGACCTCACGCTTATCAGGCGTGCGCTCTAACCAGCTGAGCTATAGGCCCATATTTCTTTTACAGGGGCAGTAGGAATCGAACCCACACTGGAGGTTTTGGAGACCTCTGTTCTACCTTTAAACTATGCCCCTAAGTGGTGCCGGCTAGAGGACTTGAACCCCCAACCTACTGATTACAAGTCAGTTGCTCTACCAATTGAGCTAAGCCG
>NZ_JAEHBX010000440.1:0-234 GCF_016483395.1 Bacillus cereus group sp. N21 | reverse complement strand
TGGGCCTAAATGGACTCGAACCATCGACCTCACGCTTATCAGGCGTGCGCTCTAACCAGCTGAGCTATAGGCCCATACAAATTGCAGAATTATTTTATATCATATTCTCTTTTAAGAGTCAATACGTTTATTGAACTCTCAAAACTAAACGAAAACAAAACACGGAAACTTATATTGATGAACAGCGTTCATCAATTCTCCATAGAAAGGAGGTGATCCAGCCGCACCTTCCGA
>NZ_JAEHBX010000439.1:0-235 GCF_016483395.1 Bacillus cereus group sp. N21 | reverse complement strand
GTACTTGTACTAATGTCATATGTTTCAGCAATCTCTTTAACAGTCATTTCTTTCCCGTTAATCACTGCCGTTAATACTTTACCTGTACGTTTTGGAGCTGCTTCTTTCTTTACAGCTGGTTTTTCAACCTTTTTTGGCGCCTCTACTTTTGTCGTAGCTTGCTTTACATCACAAGTACAACCACAAAGTTTACGGAATGTATCATCGCTTATAATGCGCGATACATTTGCACCAC
>NZ_JAEHBX010000044.1:0-41450 GCF_016483395.1 Bacillus cereus group sp. N21 | reverse complement strand
GAGTCCATATAAATATAGAACTCAGGTTACTTAGTTGTGCTTTTTGAATACAGTCTACTTGACAGGGGTCACTTCAACATTGGTCAGCTTTCTTCATCCGATCATATTTTCACATGAAGATTAGGGGCATCCTCTTTAAGGATCGGGATTTCCCCATTATGTACGCTCCATAATGGGCATCGAACAATATATTTCTATACAATCAAACATTGAATAGAATAGGGCAAAACTTGTTCGCATTTTTAGAAAAGGGATAGGGATATAATACTAGTAATGCGTCGAATACTCGGACGCTACACTCATTATATTATAGTAAATCCTTTTATATGGGAAATATGAATTACTTACATAATTCATACGTAAAACATATTAATCCATCATTTTATATTTTTAACATTACGAAATAATAGCATTGCCAACATCGCCCCAATTAATGCAAGTGTCATATCCCACTGTGTGTCCCAAACATCTCCTAGTGTTCCAAGGAATGCTTCTGCTCCTGTCCCCGTTAATTTTGCAACTGCAAACTCTAACAACTCATATAATGCACTAAATGCTAAACAAACTGATATTACAAGTAGTTCTAGCCATCCTTTTTTTTGAATCTCAACTACCTTTATAAGTACTTCTCGTGTTAATAATGCTGGAACAAAGCCTTGCATAAAATGCCCAACACGATCATAGTAATTTCTTTCTAAATCATAAGCATCGCGTAGCCAATTGAATAATGGTACTTCTGCATATGTATAATGGCCTCCAATGAGCAATATCAACATATGAATCCAAATCCATACGTATGTGAACGTTGTAAATCGAAAACGTCGATATATAATCATTAAAATGAGTACTAAAATAGCTGCAGGTGCGACCTCTAAAACCCATGTAAAAGAATCTTTTGGGTATATTCCTGATATAAGTAATGCAATCCAAAAACCTACACATAACAATTTATGAAAATGAGCAGACACACCTCTTTCCCCCAGTACTTTATTTCTTATTCCATTAATAACATACATCCAGCTAAAACAGGTGTCATGATCATCGAAAACCTCAAAATAATACGAGGTGCATAATTTGTAAACTTCGCGCCTATATATGCCCCGAGCATTGTTCCCATTAAAACTTGTACTAATAACATGTAATCTAAATATCCTGCTGAAGTATATCCAACTCCTCCACCAATTGCAATTGGTAAAATAACAAGCATTGTAGTCCCTACTGACTGATGAATTGATAAGCCTAGTAATACCATTAATCCTAGTTGAATGAAAGGTGCTGAACCAATTCCAAATGCTCCTGCTAATATCCCAGTTGCAATTCCTAACATAGCTCCTTTTCCTAATACATATGGAGATAACTGATCTGATAAACTAGCAGACCACTCTTTTTGATTTTGCACAAAAAACAAACGAACTAACATGCATATCGCTGATAAAAATAACATACCAGCCGTAAACCAATGAAGGAGCTGTGCAGGAATCCCAGCACCAATTTTAGATCCAACATATGATCCAAGCGCACCAAATCCTCCTACAACACAGCCAATTTTCATGACAACATTTCTTTCTCGATAATGACTTATCACTCCAGAGAGTGTTGTAAATGCCATTGCTGTTAATGATGTCGCGAGCGCTATGTGAATTGGCACATGAAATACGAGAGTGAGCACTGCAATAATAAACCCAGCTCCACCTGCTCCAACAAACCCTAATAAAATCCCCATTAGAAACATTGTAATAATAATAGCCACTTTCTTTCCCCTCCAATGGCTCTATTATCTTATATATTTCTTTTTTAGCAAATAAAAAAGCATCCACATAGGATGCTTTTCACTATTTTTCTATATTCATTATATGTACTCTGTTAATCTTGATTAATTAAAATGACTGCTGGCCCAGATACTACCACTCCAGCGACTTCAATTTTTTCAAATTCTTTAACTGTAATAGATATAACCCCTTCTCTTTCCATCAATTCCTTACTCAAGGCTTCAGTTGGTATTTTTTTCACCGTCTTACCTCCTTTTCATTCTTGTTACCTTATATCAGTAATATCTTGTCATGAATCTGGCATGTAAGATTATGAAATTGTTCCAATGCATCCATATATACACTCCCCCTGCCATTTTCATTCCTTATTCCATAAAGAATATACGATTCCTTTTTGTAGCATATTGAAAAAAAATAAAAAAGCATCCTGTACGGATGCTTTCATCAGTTTAATTCACGTGAAAATTTTGTATACACACCAATACCTGCAAGCAATACCCCTAGCCCCGCAAACATTGTACCTAGGCCTAAAAAGAATGAACCGAGTGTTTGTAAATCTTCCATATGTATATCCTCTTTTCGTGTTATCTTCATATTCAATAAATAAATTGTATATCATTCCCTATTTTAATTCCATTTATTTTTAGAAAATTCCAACTTTTTAAGTATCCCTCTGACCAATAAAGTGAAACTTTAATCAGTGGATACTTTTCTTCAGCTCTCACCAATGAGACTTTTACGGGCAGTTGATTTCCCATCTAACTTCTTTGTTTTCACTGAATTTTGAAGCTTGGACTACTGGTTCAGAAAGCTCTGCACCTGTTACACGCTGCAAATCAACAGAATCGTATAAAGGAGTTGATTTTATAATATGTACGAGAAATTCTCCTTGCACTTCACTTTCAACCACTTGATTATCTCCTCGGCTAACCTCGCCTTCCATATACTCTTTCATATGTTCCTCAATGCTTTTTAACGCTTATTCATCCGTCCATATTGCTACTGTTTTTTCTACTGGGGCTGCAAATGAAGAAGTTGGCACCCTTACCACTTAAAGTGCAATTAACATTGCTAAAACATTATAAATTCCTTTTTTTCATGATACTTGTTTAACGCGTTATGTATTGAATCATTTCGTGTTAACTTCCCTCCTTTTCTAACATAATAAAAGTTATTTAGTAATCTAATAAACTTCTAGATTACAAAACTAGTTTAAAGTATAATGAAATTTTCCCAATTCACATAGACAAGAAATCCCATTTTCCACTTTTTTACATTCATTAACAAAAAAAACAGAAGACCATAACTCATAATGATCTTCTGCTTTTCATTTCAATCTTTATATAACCTATGCTCTACCACCTTATCATCATTATCAAATTGAAGAATGAGCCATTCACTATCTATAGGAATAAACCCTCTTTCATCTCCAAGGTAATAAACAGTTTGATTCATTTCCTCAAAACGCCTTGTCTCAGTTGGTTTTCCTAACAATTGTACAATCTCTTTCTTAGGTTTTCCCACTAGTTTATGTTTCGTTAGAAGATCATCTATCATATATACTCGTTTCCGTTCATCTTTTAGCCATCTATCTGTTTGAAACTTTGAATTATACTCATTTACACCTAGTTGTACGATACAAATACTGAATAATACCGCTCCCACAATTGTAATACTTTTAAATATGCCCTTATTATTACCACCAGAAAAATGAAAAACGATCCACTGAAGAGCCAGTAAAAGAATAAACGGAATTGATACCACTAAAATACTCACAGTATTATAAGACGAATGAGTCATGCCAATGATGAATATGAAAGCGATACATATAAACAAATATAAAAAAACATAAACATACAATGTTGCCCGTAATAAAAAATCTCTATACGCTCCCAATGAAAAATCACCTTTATCACATCAGATTTTTTACAACTTCACTTCTCCCATACATTCAATCATTTCTTTTATCCCTTGTAATTCTTGCACTGTATATAGTACTTTCCCTTCCAATCTTTCCTTTCTAAAATACGTAACAAGTTGCTCTCTATCCTTCAACCTCGGAAGTACTTCATTGGAAAGATCGATCATTTCATTTCCACTTCCATTTGTCTCATTGCCGAAATATACAGTGGGCTTAACTTCTTCTTTTAGAGCTTGCGAATGAACCTCTTTCAAGTAATCATATACAATTGTTGAAAGATGTTTTGCTTTATAAACGGGGTTTCCTACGTTTTCTACCATTAGAGTCATTGAATCTCCCTTTTTCATAAAAACAAATGTCTCTTCCTTCTCATATTCATTTTGATACTTACCAATCTCATCAATCATAAATGAATATACCCCTGCATTTTCTTTCGTCAATCCGTGTATCATTCTTCCTTGCCATTCTGTTGTCTCAATTACATATATTCCGGTTGTCGATAACAATATATGATCAACTCGAGTATTCCCCATTTTATTTCCTCTTCTACTATGTACTTTGGGAAGAAATATATTTGGAATAATATGTAGTTCGTCTTCAGTTATGATTCCTTCCTGAACAAATCCCCGTTTCATATAATGTAATATTTCATGCGTATTCATTTCTTCACCATTTCTAGAATACGCTCTTAATTTTGTAATTAGATCTTGTAACATATGTATCTCATTACTGTGTTTCTGTTGCATTTCACTACGCTCTTTACTATGCTGCATCGCTAATTGATTCTTCATCACTCTCATGTTTTCTACTTCTCTAGCTGCACTCTCTTTTAAATTATTGTACTTTTTACGCTCTATGTTTTTTAATGTCTCCTGCTTTTCTTCATAATCCGCTACAGCTGCAGCCATCTCACTCTGATAGTTTTCTATTGACTTTGTCTTTTCAAATTCCACTTGTTGGTTTTCTGATTCTAACTGTTTATTCTTATAAAACAGTACAAATACTCCAGCTAATAAAGCTAAAATTACACATATAAGTACATATTCCATCTTTTTTCTCCTTTATGGCTTAGTAAAATATTACCTAAACTTTTAAAATCCATTTTATTCTATTATACTACGTATTAAAATAACTCTCTGTAAAATTTGGATATACTTTTCACAGATAGCGATGGGTATCTCTCGGAATATAGCAAATGGTTTAACAAATATGTTGAAATTGAAGTTGATAGAATACATATTGAATTTTTAAAAGTAGAGTAAAAATGTCGATAATCAGATATGATAGTATAAAAAAGCCTTCAGGAAAACCTTGTTCTCGCAGTTTTTCCTGAAGACCTCTTATATTTTGAAGTAAATATATATTTTAATTTATAATTCTTTGCCTTACTACATTTAGACCTGATTATTTACTATAATCCATTTTCTTTCCATATTCCTATATCTTTTTGAAAAGAATATACTCAATAATTAAATCATAAAATAAGCTTTAAACTGTAATACCTCCATACTTTTTATTTTTCAATATACACCGAACGTACAATCGTACGAGTATAAGCTTTACCTTCTGAGTTAATACCTTTAATATCAATCGTCACATTATATACATCTGACTTTTTAATATGATTCAAAAGGCCTGTGAATGCAGCCTCATCTAACCTTTGCAGCTGATTCGATTGCGACACTAAATTCCCTTCTCGATCAACAACTCGGACAGTGAAAGAAAGATCCTCTTGTTTTCCTAGTTCTTTAGTAGATTGTTTCAATTGAAATTCAACTTTATCAGCTTTGATTTTCCCTGGCATTTTCAAAGTAAACGGTGCTTTTTGTTTATAATCACTAACAATCATATAAGCATCTTTTGCATGTGCTGTCATTAGTTTAACATGCCATTCCCCTATTTCCATTCGATTTATTTTAAATGTCCGAATAGACGCACCCTTAAAGTAGGAAGTTTCATCTCCTATCGTGACCTTACTATCTTCGTCTGTATATACTTTTCCCGACGGAGAAATAAGTTGTATTTTCACTTCTGAAGATGCTGTTAACACCGAGACAACGCCCTCTGTTTTTGTATCTACAGCAAACGTTTGATCAATCCATTTATTCTGTATTAGTTCTCCACCTAAAACGGTTTGATTAGAAGTAGTATTTAAATCATTAACAAGTTCTCTAGCATTATTATTTAAAGTATAAGGAACGAACGTGGCGGTAGAAGTACGTAAATACGGTTCAATTCGAGAAAACACCGCCGAACCTTTTCGTATATCATCATGATCAAATCTAGAATCGGTAAATAAGTGTGTTCCATAAGGTAATTTTGTACTCCATTCATTCACTAATCCATCATTGGAGCCATACGCGGAAAGGTATAGCCCACCTAAAGATAGAGCAGAGAAAGCCGGTCCCCAACTTGTACCTGCAACTGTATAGTAACGATTTAATTTAACATTTGGATTGTTATCTATTACAGAACGAAATTGTGCCATTTCACCTGTTTGTAAAGAATAAGTGCCATCGTCTCTTTGTCCGAGTAATGAAGCCAGCCAACCAGCCCACCAACTATACGATAAGTCTGCTAAATTTGATCCATAATGCGGCGAAGCCAGTGTAATGACTTTTCCTACAAAACGATTCGCACCATATTGAATGAGTGCTGCTTGAGTGTCAATTCCACCTTTACTATGAGCCACAATATTCACTTTTTTACCAAAATGATTATAAATCTCTTCTAGCTTTGCAGCCAACAATTTGCCATTATCCCACTGACTTGCAGATCCCTTCCCAGCTGCATCGTATAGTTGAACAAACACAGTTTGATATCCTGCACGATAAGCATAATCATACATATCGTTTGCATCGTGATAAACTGTTTTTCCATACCAACTATCCGCACTTCCATTTCTCCCTTGCACAAAAACAATAGGTGGCCTATTTTCATCATAATTTAAAGGCTTCTCACCTAAAAACCAATCTCCTGGATTGAATGTTTCTTTCGGTGGAAGCATCTCCCTATAAATTGGCGTAGCATTGGTCTCAGCAGTTGCAATACCACCAACAGAAGTAACCAGTAAAATGAATGCAGCAATCAACACCATACATCTTTTAAACAACGCTTGCATAATACTCCCTCCTTTTTTAGAAAGATGACGCAGAGTTTATAGATTGCTATGCTGTTGCAATACAATAACTGCTATTATTTCCAAATCTCATTTTCTTCTAAAGTTTCTAAGATTCATATTTATTCCATTAATAAGTATGATAATTTGACAGCATCGTCTTATTCTTTATAAACGATATTCTTCCTATGCTCCTTAATTCCTTTCATTCATCAATAGTACAAATGTTTCTCAACAAAAAACTTACAGATTTTATCGGTAATAATACTGAGTTAAGAAAACCCACTAGAAAAAGAAGTTATAATTTGTATGATGAAGATTTTATATTAGTTGGAGATGATTTAGAAGTTGGTGTATGTATTGAAAGAACAGAATATCATTACGAATTCAGTATGTGAGGCGTAACAGAAATTACAGCAATGTGATCATTTTTAAAAGAATAAAAAAGAGGCCTTCAAAACCTTAATACTACAAGGCTTTCTGAAGGCTTCCTTTATTCTGAAGTAAATACATATTGTAATATAACCCTTGCTTACTCAGTAACTCTTGATGTGTTCCTCTTTCTATAATTTCTCCATCATGCATAACAAAGATTTGGTCAGAATCTTGAATAGTAGATAAGCGATGTGCAATCGCAATTGTTGTTCTACCTTTTCGCATACGCTGCAACGCTGTTTGAATGGCCTCTTCCGTTTCTGTATCAATATTGGCCGTTGCTTCATCTAATACCAATACTTTCGGATTTGTCGCAATCGTTCTAGCAAACGCGATGAGTTGCCTTTGTCCACTTGAGAATGCCGCTCCCCTTTCTACTACTTCTGTATCATACTGTTCTGGTAACTTTTCAATAAACGTATTTGCTTGAACAAAACGTGCTGCTTCTTTTATTTCTTCATCCGTAATACTTTCATTATACATGCGAATGTTTTGTTTCACATTTCCGGCAAACAAGAAGGCATCTTGCAATACGAGCCCAATTCTCTTTCGAATTTCCTTCTCTTCAAACTTTTCTAAGTTTACACCGTCTATTAAAATATGACCCCCTTTAATATCATAAAACCGCATCAACAAGTTCATAATTGTACTTTTCCCACTTCCGGTATGCCCAACAAAAGCAACTGTTTGCCCAGGTTTTACATGAAAAGATACATTTTTTAAAACATCACGTTTTCCGTCGTATGAAAATGTAACATCTTTAAATTCAATTTCTCCTTCATGTACTTTCGGCTCTCCATTCCCTTGTTGAATAGGCGCTAAATCTTTTTCATCCATCAAATGAAAGACACGTGATGAAGAAACAAGTGCTTGTTGGAAGAAAGATAATTTCATCATCATTTCATTTGCAGGTTGGAAAAAACGATGAATATAGTTAACAAAAGCATATAATACCCCAACTTCAACTGGACTATTCAAAGCGTCAATTCCAAATAATGCGAGCACCAATGCAATCGCCACAATATGAACAAGATCTGTTGCCGGTCGTAAAAACAATGCATCTAATTTTAACGTACGGCGCCCAGCACTGTAATGCTTATTATTTACTTCTTCAAATTCTTTTCGCATCCGTTTTTCTTGACGAAACACTTGCACAATGTTCATCCCTTGAATCGATTCATTAAGCTTTGCATTTAAAATACTTAATTGATTGCGAAGTTCTAAATAAAAAACAGAGCTTTTCCTGCGATACATGGTCATAATCGTCAACATAATTGGTATTAATAAAAGAGAAAACAATGTAAGTTTCACATTAAGTAAAAACATAGCCACTAAAATTCCAATTAAAAATACTACATTTTTTACAAATGTTGATAACACACTCACATAGAAATCTTTAATTGCTTCTGTATCATTTGTTATACGAGATACGAGGGTACCAATTGGTGTACGGTCAAAAAAGCTTAATGACAACCGTTGTACATGTTCATACACTTCCACTCGCATATCTTGCACAATTTTGAAAGCTATATTTTGGAAATATAATAAATTTAAATACGTAAATAAAACCTTTAATAAATGAGCAATCATATATACAACAAATAAGGTTACAAGTGCTGATTGTTCAAAGTTACGGGGAACTAAATGTTCATCAAGAAACTGTTTAATTAAAAACGGACCCATCATTTCTGTAACAGTTGCACCAACTAGAAATAGAAATGCTAGTGACAATAAGCCTTTATATGGTTTCATATAAGAAAGTAATCGCCATAAATCGCTTCTTTTTTTCTCAGCCATTATATGCCTCCCTTCTCAACTAACGCTTCTAACTGCTGGCTTTCATACATCTCTTTATACCAACCTTCTTGCCTCATTAGTTGTTCATGTGTACCACGCTCTACAATTTTCCCTTCATCAACAACAAGAATAAGATTTGCATGTTGAATGGCACTTAACCGATGTGCTGTAATAATCGTTGTTTTTTGCTCTCTTTCTCGTTTCAGCGCTGTTAAAATTGTTTCTTCTGTCTTTGCATCAACTGCTGATAAACAATCATCTAAAATTAAAATTTCAGCATTCGTTAGTAAAGCACGTGCAATAGAAATCCTTTGTTTTTGACCACCTGATAAAGACACTCCTCGTTCCCCTACTACCGTATCGTATCCTTCTGGAAATTGAACAATATCATCATGAATACAAGCAATATCAGCAGCACATGCAATTTCTTTATATGTAGCATCAGCCTTTCCAAATGCAATATTTTCCCCTATACTTGCTGAAAATAGGAAATGGTCTTGAGGAACATACGAAATAGCAGATCGAACGCCATGCAGCGTCATATCACGAATATCTTTCCCACCAACTTGCAGCGATCCATTAAAATGATCATATTCCCTGATTAAACATTTTAACAATGTCGTTTTCCCTGCACCAGTGCGGCCAACAATACCTAATGTTTCACCCTTTTTCAGTGTGAAATGAATATCTTCTAAATGGAGAGTTTCATTTTTCTTATAGGAAAATGTATCAATTGCAAACGTTATATCACCGCTTGCCTCTTTATGTACCGCTCCATCTTTGTTCACAACATCTGAAGTTTGAGATAATATTTTTTCCACACGGTCATATGAAGCACGACCACGTTCCATAATATTAAATAGCCAACCAAATGCGAGCATCGGCCAAACAAGCGTCCCTAAATATGTTGTAAATGTAATTAACTCACCAACTGTCAGTTCTCCGCGAACAACTAATAGTGATCCATAGCACACAGCGATTAAGAATGAAAAACCGACAATAAGAGAAATTGTTGGATCAAATAATGAATCGATACGCGCAACTAACATATTTTTATGCACAACATCTTCTGACTTTTTTCGAAATGCTTGTAAATCTTCCTTTTCTTGACCAATTGAGCGAATCACCTTCATTCCACTCATACTTTCTTGTACTTTATCATTGATCTCAGAAAACGCTTGCTGTGCTTTATGAAAACGTCTGTGTAATAAAGTACCATAATAATTAGTTGAAATCGCTACAATCGGCATTGGGATTAAACTTAACAATGTTAACTTCCAACTAATCGTAACCCCCATAGCCACTAGCACGCATCCACCTACGGCTAACGAATCAACAAGCGTCAAAACGCCCGCTCCAGCTGTCTGTTGGATTGCTTGAATATCATTCGTTGCATGGGCCATTAAGTCCCCTGTACGATGTGATTGATAAAAAGATGGACTCATGTTTGTAAAATGTTCATATAATTTCTTTCGTAATTGGCGCGCGAGCTTTAAAGAAGACCCAAAAATCATAATACGCCATATGTAACGTAATATATACATTGTAATCCCGACAACTACTAAAAGAACAACCCATTGTAACAACTTTTCAGATGTTAGCGTTTGGTTATTAATTTGGTCTACAACAACTCCAATTACTTTTGGTGCAACAAGCTCAAGAAGTGCTACACCAAATAACAAAATAATTCCCGTTATGTACGCCCGTTTTTCTTGTTTAAAAAACCACGCTAAATTAAAAAATACCTTCATTATATCCCCCTCCCTTGAAATGAGCGATGTTTTCAGTTTATCAAAAATACAGAATTTTTAAAAGTTTTAAACACTAAAGTTTTCCAAAAGAAAAGGACACTCTTATCGAGTGCCCCCTTTAGCGCTTATTTCATTTGTTGTTTGTTCATTGCGCTCATCATTTGATTGATTTTCTTTTGGGATGGTTTTTGTCCCATTTGCATCATCATCATTTTTAACATTTGTTCATTGATTGGTGGATTTTTTTGTAAGTAATTCATCATATATTTGCGGGCGATGAAAAATCCTAACGCCACGCCTGCTACTAGTGCTAATACGCCCACTAGAACAACTACCCAAATTGACATATATTTTCCTCCTTCATGTTGTCTACCTTACAGTGTACTAAAACCTTTTCAATAAGACAAGATTGTATTCGACATTTTTTACACATATGTTCGTGCTTGTTTCAGAGGATTTAACCAACCATACTTTTTATTTTCATAATCCATTGCTAAAAATGTCAATTCGCATTTCCTGAGAACCTCAAAGAAAGTCGTTTCCATCGACACATTTCCGGATGTACTCATTTGAATATATTGTGATTTCACCGTTATTTCGCCGTATTCTGCCCCAGTATAAAGCATGTGCGTATGATGTGTTCTATTATACTTCCCAAAACTACGTAAAACCTGTTCTAATTTATGGTGAATTCTCATTACTTGTAATGGTGTCGTAATATACATCATCTGCTTATATAACACTTTCTTTTCCGAAAGGGAATCAGATTCTGAAAATCGAGCAAATAAATCGAAAAACAAATACTCCCGACCAAAGTATGCCTTCGCAACATCTTCTTGAATTAAATACAATTCATACGTTTTCATACTTTCCCTCCCGCTCTGGACAACCTTTTCTCTTCATTATATAGAAGAAAATATGCAATGATTGTCTGACTACGGAGAAAGAAAAAACTTTTTCTGTCGAATAAACTCATTTACATAGAAAAATCTCTCCATGCCGGAGAGATTTTTCACAAACCATTAAAGCATTTCTTTTACTTTACGAACAACATTTTCTACAGTGAATCCATACTCTTCCATGATCTTTTCACCAGGAGCAGAAGCACCGAATGTATCGATACCTAGTACATCTCCTTCAAGACCAACGTAACGGTGCCATCCGAAAGTCGCACCCATTTCAATTGCGAAACGTTTTGTTACTGCTTTTGGTAATACAGATTCTTTATATTCAGCAGATTGCGCTTCAAAGCGATCCATAGATGGCATGCTGACAACAGCTGCATCAACACCATCTTCTGCTAATGCTTTTTGCGCTTCAATCGCTAAGCTTACTTCAGAACCAGTTGCAAGTAAGATTACATCAGCAATTTCTTTCTTGCTTGCAGAAATTACATACGCTCCTTTTGCAACTTTTTCATACGTATCGTCTTTTGCACCTTCTAATGTTGGAAGATCTTGACGAGTTAAAATTAATGCAGTTGGTGTGTTTGTAGACCCTAAAGCTAACTTCCAAGCTGCAACAGACTCGTTACCGTCAGCAGGACGAATAACAGATACATTTGGCATTGCACGAAGCGCCGCTAACTGCTCGACCGGTTCATGTGTTGGACCATCTTCACCAACAGCGATACTGTCATGTGTAAACACATATGTTACAGGCAATTGCATTAATGCTGCAAGACGGATTGCTGGACGTAAGTAATCAGAGAATACGAAGAACGTACCACCGTAAGTTTTTAAGCCGCCATGAAGTGCGATACCGTTCATTGCTGCACCCATTGCGAACTCACGTACACCGTACCAAATATTTTTACCGCTGTAGTCAGCTCTTGTAAAGTCTTTTTCGTTATTCATGTATGTTTTGTTAGAACCAGCAAGGTCTGCAGATCCACCAAAGAATGATGGTACCGCTTCTGCAATCGCGTTAATTACAGTACCTGAAGAAGAACGAGTTGCTGTTTTTGATCCTAATTCATAAGTTGGTAAGTTTTGATCCCAACCTTCTGGAAGAAGACCCTTCATCGCTGTTTGTAATTCATTTGCTAATTCTGGATATGCTTGTGCGTATTCACCAAGCATTGTGTTCCACTCAGCTTGAGCTGTTTCGCCAACATCTTGTACCGTTTTACGGAAGTTATCATATACTTCTTCTGATACATGGAAGTCTTGTTCAGCTGTCCAAGCATACGCTTCTTTTGTTAATTTTGTTTCGTCTACACCTAGTGGAGAACCGTGTGAAGCTGATTTTCCTGATTTGTTTGGAGAACCGAAACCGATTGTTGTTCTTACTTCGATTAGCGTTGGGCGTTTTTCGTCAGCTTTCGCTTCCTCAATTGCTTTCGCAATTGCTGCAACATCGTTTCCATCCTCAACACGGATTACTTGCCAACCATATGCTTTATAACGATCTTCTACACTTTCAGAGAATGAACGATTTAAATCACCATCTAATGAAATATCATTAGAATCGTATAATACAACAAGTCGACCTAATCCTAAGTGAGCAGCTAATGAAGATGCTTCAGCAGAAACGCCTTCCATTAAATCGCCATCACCGCAAATTGCGTATGTATAATGGTCAACTACATTGTATGCATCACGGTTATACTTCGCTGCTAAATGTCTCTCAGCCATTGCCATACCAACAGCTGTCGAAATACCTTGTCCAAGCGGACCAGTTGTTGCATCTACGCCTGCTGTGTGACCATACTCAGGATGTCCTGGAGTTTTGCTTCCCCATTGACGGAAATTCTTTAAATCATCCATTGTTACGTCGTAACCAGATAGATGAAGTAGGCTGTATAATAACATTGAACCATGGCCTGCAGATAATACGAAACGATCGCGGTTAAACCACGTTGGGTTATTTGGATTATGTTTCATAAATTGCGTCCATAATGTATAAGCCATTGGTGCTGCACCCATTGGCATTCCTGGGTGACCAGAGTTTGCTTTTTCAATCGCATCAATGGATAATGTGCGAATCGTGTTGATAGAAAGTTGTTCGATTGAATGTGACATGCTATTCTTCCCTTCGCTTATATTAGTAAACGTTTTACACATTTATATGATAGCTTCCCACGCAAGATTATACAACATGTATCGACAAATATGTTGATGTTTTTTCGAATTTGTTCAAAAAACATACTAAATTTCACAATGTATAGGGTTTCAATCTGCTATACTTTTTCATTATTCATTTATTGATAATAAAGGGAATTATCTGTATTTTCATACGTGGCTCATAAAAATCTTTAGCAAATATTCTGCCCCCTCCATACCGCTCCTCTATTTACCATTTATTTACAACATATATAATAGAAATGAATATATATTAATTTTCATCGTATATATCAAATAAAAACTGCGGGAGGAGAAATGATGAGTGAACAAGTGGTTTCCTAAACCCTTTTAATTGTTTTTTCCCTTATTACAATTAGTTCTATTTACTTTTCAGTAAAATTAAAGTCACCTTATAAATACCTCCCAGGTGTTGTCATGCTTATTCTCTCCATTGGCACGTTCAGCATACTATATTTTGATCGAGGTATAATGATAACGAGTGAAGGATTAGGCTATTTATATAGTCTCATTGCAATCCTCTTGTTACTTATCGCCAGTATTTCTTTATTCATAGCAATTGCTATTTCTTTTATTTCAGCTTTATTTAGAAAAAATTAACATTTGTTATATCTGAGCACTACGCTCGATAAAAAATTAAATTCCAAAATGCAAAAGGTGTCCTTCTCCCGCTTCCACTTTATAGAGTAATCTAATTAAAGACTCTAACTCTGTACAAAGAATATCTCGATTAAAACTAAAGTATTCATACTCTCCATCCGTATCACACTCTACCGTCCATT
The DNA here is from genome assembly GCF_016483395.1 of Bacillus cereus group sp. N21. Classification (NCBI taxonomy): domain Bacteria; kingdom Bacillati; phylum Bacillota; class Bacilli; order Caryophanales; family Bacillaceae; genus Bacillus; species Bacillus cereus group sp. N21. Next base: position 26,794 of record NZ_JAEHBX010000044.1, on the reverse strand, counting down.
GAAATGAGCCTGTGAGTTCTATTTTTTCAGGTCCCAATGAAAAGAGATTGACTAATGAGCGAAATAGGTTGATCGCTATTTCTGCTCCCTCTTTCTCGATTTTTGTAATACCATAATAATGGATACCAAACCCTTTCTCTTTCTTAAAAGGATTATATGTTGGAATCCACTGTAAAAAATCTGACACATACAAAACAATTTCATCACTGAATATCACGAATTCTTCAACAACCGTTCCATCTTTATAAAAAAACTCCCTGTCATGCCAAGAAAAATCTTCAGAACTTAGCTCTCCTTTTTCATTTGAAACAAATACAAATTCATGTTGCAAAGCCATAGTATTCTCCTCCTTCTCCTGTCATCATACGATACTCCGAAAACATTTTCATTTTCTTCATTATACATTTTTATATTTTCTAAACATTTGACAAAAAATAAATCTAGATTATTTGTTATGATTTATCATAAGATAACAAAAAAAGAAGGTTGATAAGCTTGAATAAGAACAACATTGTTCATATAAATATTCTACTAACAAGCGATATACACGGTACGATTTATCCAATTCATTATCGAAATAACGAGCCAGCAGAAATAGGATTAGCCAAACTTGCAACACGTATCACCCAAGAGCGTAACCAACATGAACATGTAATTGTGATCGATAACGGCGATTTTATACAAGGAACTCCATTCACCTATTACTACGCTAAATATATACAGCATAAAAAGAACCCAATGTCACTTATCGCGAATTACATTGGATATGATGCGGCCGTTATCGGAAATCACGAATTCAACTATGGAATGGATGTATTAAACAAAGCTATATTAAACGCGAATATGCCTTATCTATCTGCAAATATTTTAAATAAACATACAAAAGATCCTTACTTTGGGAAACCCTATATTATTAAACACATACATCCTAATATAAAAGTCGCTATCTTGGGAGTTACAACACATTACATCCCAAATTGGGAGCAGCCACCTCATATTAAAGATTTACTATTTGAAGATGCACTAGAAACAACAAAAAAATGGGTTTCTCTCATTCATAACCAAGAGCAACCTGACTTATTAGTCGTAGCATATCATGGTGGCTTTGAAAGGGATTTACAATCTGGAGAACCAACAGAAATTTTAACCGGTGAGAATCAAGGATATGCGATGTGCCAAGAAATAGATGGTATTGATATATTACTAACAGGTCACCAACATCGCTCTATTGCAAATACGAAAGTAAATGGTGTAACCGTTGTACAACCCGGATCTAATGGCCATTCATTAGGAAAAGTTCGAGTAGAGTTAGAACAAAATAAAGATCGAAGGATAATTAAAAAGTGTCAATCGGAACTGTTATCTGTCAAAGACGTTCAAACAGACGAAAAAGCACTTTCACTTGTATCTGACTACGAAAATCAAACGCAACAATGGCTAGATCAACCAATCGGCACCATTATTGGTGACATGCAAATTCACACTGCGATGCAAACACGTTTACAAGACAATCCTTTTATTGAATTTATAAACAAAGTACAAATGGAGGTAGCTGGAGTCCATATTTCTTGTACAAGCCTATTTCATAATGAATCTTCTGGCTTTCCAAATCAAATTACAATGAGAGATATTGTATCAAATTATATTTATCCAAACACATTAAAGGTCATACGTATTACAGGAAAAGATATTAAAGATGCTCTCGAATTATCCGCTGAATATTTCACATTAAATAACGAAGGAGATATTATTGTAAACCCCGCTTACACTACGCCAAAACCACAGCATTACAATTACGATATGTGGGAAGGAGTTTCATACATATTAAACATTTCAAAACCAGTTGGTGAACGAGTAGTTTCCTTACAATATGACGGATCTCCCATTCACTTTGATCAAGAATATGACGTAGTTATGAATAATTATCGTGCAAGTGGTGGCGGAAATTATTTTATGTACCAAAATAAACCCATCATAAAAGACATACCAATTGATATGTCTGAACTTATCGCAAATTACATATTAGAGCGGGGGATAATTGAAGCGACTACCAATCGTAATTGGAAAGTTACCAAATAAACCATTCTATTAAAATCAAAAAAGATGGGCTGCGCCCACCTCTTAATTTAACTTTGTATTATCTTGTTTTTTCAATGCTTTTAATTTCGCCGGTGTAATATCTTTACCTTCTTCGTTAACGACTTTAATGCCTTTTAATTCGTTTAACATATTTTGACGAAATCCTTTTAAATATTGTTCACGGAGCGATTGGCGCTCACGTTGTTCTTCTTCAGTTAATCCTTCAGCTTTCGCTTTTTTCGCTAAGAAGTTAATGCGTTCAATGAGTTCGTGACTTAGCATCTCGAATCCCCTTTCTACTTAAAACTGATTATTATCATACAATAGTTAGTCTTGTTTATCAAGCAATTGCTTCGTGTATTCCACGTATCTGCGATGTACTGTTGCTTTAGATACATCGTGTCCAAAACCACGAAGCGTTGCTGCAATTTCCTCAAATGTTAATTCATTGCGACGCAGACGTACAATTTCTTCAATCGGCACTTCTTTCTTTTCACGTCCTGTACTTAAATGTCGGTTTTTTAAGTTTTTTTCTGGACGAAACCCTCTTTCTACCGCTCTCTGCATTCCACGTTTAATCTTCAAATTATGAATCTTTCTCTGATACTCTTCAACTATACCAATAATATCTAGTACCATAGAATCCGAATCAGAAAGCTGTAATTCACCATTATGCGTATGTGTATATACTTTTATTCCTTCTTTATGTAAACAGTGCATTAAAGCAATTTTTGCATTCCCTCTTCCAAGCCGCGTTTCATCTTGAATGAGAAGCACATCGACCTGTTCATCTCGAATCATATCTAACACTTCTAATATACCGTCTCGTTCAATCGTATAGCCGCTTGCCTTCTCCTCAATCACCTTTATAACATTCATTTGATACCGCTCAGCTAAATGCAATAATTCATCTTTTTGGCGTGATAATGAAGTTTCCTGCGCTTCTTTCGTTGTGCTTACACGGGCATAAATGATTGCATTCATTTTAAAACCTTCTTCCTCATTTCAATTTTTCCTTTAGTGTATCACAAATCGTCCTTTTGTTCGAACTTATGTTTGTAGAATGTTTTTTTGCATGTTATACTTATAAGTAAGAAAATTGAAAGAAAACGAGGTGTAAAAAAACATGGAAAAGTTAACAAAACGCCAGCAAGACATTCTCGACTTCATTAAACTAAAAGTACAAGAAAAAGGTTATCCACCTTCCGTACGCGAAATCGGTCAAGCGGTTGGCCTTGCTTCTAGTTCTACAGTGCACGGACATTTATCACGTCTAGAAGAAAAAGGTTATATTCGACGTGATCCAACAAAACCAAGAGCTATTGAAATTTTAGGAGAAGTAAGAATCGAAACAGACACACAATCAGTTGTTCAAGTCCCAATTGTCGGAAAAGTTACAGCTGGTTTACCAATTACAGCAGTTGAAAGTGTAGAAGAACACTTCCCACTTCCTGCAAGCGTTGTTGCTGGAGCAGACCAGGTGTTTATGCTACGAATCTCTGGAGATAGTATGATCGAAGCTGGTATTCTGGATGGAGACTTAGTTGTTGTTCGCCAACAACATTCTGCATACAATGGAGAAATCGTTGTTGCTTTAACAGAAGATAATGAAGCAACTGTAAAACGTTTTTACAAAGAAAAAGATCATTTCCGCTTACAACCCGAAAACTCTTCTTTAGAGCCAATCATTTTAGATAAAGTCTCTGTTATTGGAAAAGTAATCGGGGTATATCGCGATTTACATTAAAAAATAGACCAGTTAAACTGGTCTATTTTTTAATTCGCTTCAATTGTCACGTCTCCTGCAGATGTTTGTCCGCTAATTTTTACGCTCCCATTCCCTACTACTACATTTCTTTCTTCCTCCTTGAAAACCTTAACTTCACCAGCAAATGTTTTCCCACTTACAGTCGCATCTTGAGGCTTTTCAAGTAGCCGAATATCAACATCTCCTGCAGTCGAGCTTGCTTCCACATCATATTTAGAGTCATGATCAATAACGTCCACATCTCCACTTGTTGTTTTCGCAACAACTTTTCCACTTACTTTTTTCATTTTAATTCCGCCCGCTTTTGAAGATCCTTCTACTTTCTTCGCTGTCACCCGCTCTATTTCTACATCTCCACCAAGCGTTGCTGCTTCTATGCGTTCACTCTTCACATCATTTACTGTTATCTCACCAGCAGAAGAACTTACTTTTATGTCTTGATAAGCACGTTCTGGAACAACAATTGTTACCCCCGACGATTTAAACCCAAATGATAAAAATGAAAAATCTAATGAAATTCCTTTTTTTATCTTACCCTGAATTTTTAATATCTCTCCTTCTTCATCAATACTTATTTTTTGCTTCGTAGTATTTCCTGATTGTTTTATATGAAAAGAAGAATCATTCCCTTTTTGAACTGTAACATCCTCAGCATCCAAATCAATTTCTAGACTTTTAATTGCTTCATTTTTTATAACTCTTTCAGTTTCTCCCTCTTCCGCCGCATCTACTGTTTTTGAATATGTTTGCGATATACCAATAACACCAATAATGATACAAGCGACAGCTATTAATAATATCTTTTTCATCTCATCTATTCCCCTCTAATCATTTTGAGATTCCAATTGACATAGCGCACACAAAATTTTTTAAACCATTTTGTACAGTAGTAAGCACCTATACATAACAATAATCCAACACCAACAAACGTAATAGAAACGAATACCTCAAGCCACAAAAAAGTACCAGTTAGGATTTTAATTACTACAAATAGTGGTGCCACAACGCTAGCAACTCCACCAACCCAAAGTGCAAATATAAAACTTATAATTGCGACTAAAGGACCTAATACAAGAATAAAATTTAATAAACTAAGACCAATTGCCGCCATTACAGCTCTTGTTATATTTGAAGCAGATGGATCCTTTTTCATCTCATCAAAACGATATAACGCTAACATCTCTTTCGCAATTACTTTTGGCGAACCGAGTCCTTTTATAATTTCTACCTCTGTCTTCCCTTCCTCTAATCCAAACTGAAAATGCTCCTCATAATCGTATAAAATATCCTGTCTTTCTTCTTCTGATAACTTTCTAAGATGTCCTGATAGATCTCGAAGAAACTGTTCTTTGTTCATCTCATTACACCTCTTCAATAATTTCTTGTACCCCTCTAGCAAAATCACGCCAATCCGTTACAAGTAAATGGAGTTGTTCTTCACCTTGATTTGTTAATTGATAATATTTACGCGGTGGCCCTTCTGTTGATTCTTTTAAATATGTTTGAAAATAGCCCTCTTTTGTTAATCGACGTAATAACGGATATACAGACCCTTCCGATATTAAAAATTTATTGGAGATTTGCTGAACGAGCTCATAACCGTAGCAATCTTTTCGTTTGACAAGTGCCAGTACACAAAGTTCTAGCACACCTTTTTTAAACTGGACGTTCAAAGATAATCCTCCTTTCCAATCAGTACCACTCAATGCAAGGTACTTGCGTTATCCATAATATACCATCCGCTATTGTTTATTGCAAGGTACCGTTTGTTGTCTATTTAATAAAATACCGTTTTCCACCTCTCTTTTCTTTATACCAAACAAATTAAAGAATCACGATTCCCCTTACCTAAACATGGAGAAATCGTGATAAATAATATCATACAATTCTATACACTAAATGGATTTATGTAATAATTCCAGCACATCTTTCATAACAAAGGGGGCATCTTTTTTTACATGCTCAGCAAACTCAGAAACTAGACGCAATGTTTTAATACTTTCAATCGGATGATCACCTGATGCACTTTCAGCAGAAAGCATAACAGCATTCGTTCCATCCAATACAGCTTGAAATACATCAGTCACCTCAGCTCTTGTAGGAATAGAATAATCCACCATGGATTGAAGCATTTGCGTTGCCGTAATCACATACGTATTTGTGCGATTACACTCATGAATCATCATTTTTTGTAAAAGCGGAATAAATTGGTACGGTAATTCTACGCCTAAATCGCCCCTGGCAATCATAATACCCTCCACTTCTTTACATATCTCCTGAAAATTCTCGATGGCCTCCATCGTTTCCACCTTAGCAATTAGATTTGGTGAAGTTTCATTTTTTAGGCGGATAAAGTTCCGGATTTCCTGTATATGAGAAGGTTTTCTAACAAATGAGCATGCAATAAAGTCAACATTCTCACTTAAAAGAAACTGAATATCTTTTTTATCCTTCTCTGTAATAGCTGGTAAGCTAACGATTGTACCTGGTAAATTCACCCCCTTATGAGAAGCTATATCGCCACCTACCTTTACTTTTGTTTCTATTTTATCCTCGCTTATCTTTTCAACCGTTAACTCAACTTGTCCATCATTAATAAGAATTCTATTTCCAACTTTCACGTCATTAATAATCCCTGGATAATCAACACTTGCTTCTTCTTTGTTTCCAGAAATAGAATGAATGTATAAAGTAAAAGTATCTCCTGCTTGAAGAGTAACTCCATTTTCTTCAATAACTCCCAATCTTATCTTGGGTCCTTGTAAATCCCCTAAAATTTTGATGGAATCATCTAAAGATTTTACTAATTGAATTATTTCCTTATGGCTTTCATGGGAACCATGCGATAAATTAAGGCGGATAATATTCATACCATTTCTTATTAACTGCGACAAAGTATCCTTATTATTACTCGCCGGTCCAATTGTACAAATTCGATCAATTGTCATATTTTCACCATCCTTTTTTATCTATAATTCCCATATAGAAAGAAAAAATAATATTTCTCATACATGGTTTGTAATGTAAGAGTAGAAAAGGCCGATAATTCCTTAGTACAAGAATTATCGACCTTTTCACGATGAAAATGAACTGAGTTGTTGCATGATAAAAAAGCGAACCATCAAATGGATTTTTTTAACAAATGAACACTCTAGTATGTATCCATCATGATAACAAAGCACTCATTCCATCGATAGCTGCATTTGTTTTTGTTTCAACCTTTCTTCCAACACATGAATCATAAATAAGAAATGCTCAGCTTCTCTTGTAACATGATCAGCTAGTAATGGATTAATTACATTTCGAATTTGGCATGTTTGAATAAGTTCCAATCCCGCCTTTTTGAAATTTCTCAATTCAACTGTGGCATTTTCACTATCTTTATTTAGCTTTCCGATTATCGGATATGTTGGTTCCTTCTGATATAACATCGATTCAACATCCCTAGCTTGATTAAGAAGAATTTCAAAATCATCACCGAATTTTAAAGCAGTATGAACTAAATTTCGCTCTGATTGATCAAGCAAAGAGGCAATAAAACGAGAGTGCTCCATCATAATTTTTAGCCAAAACACATTTTCACTAATTATCGCATCTTGAATTGGATCCATTTTTCCTTCATTAAATTTCTGAAGCGTTCTTATAAAATATTCTGCTTCTCGCGCAACATGATCTACTAATAAAGGAAAATTAAAGCCACTTACCTTACAATTAATAATTAAAATTAAAAGATTTCTTTTATAATTACGAAACGCATAAACTAGCTGAATACTTTCTTCATTTAATTGCCTAACTGCTTGAACAGTTTGAGGAATAGAGAATGCTTTTTGTAGATGTCGATCAAAAAGCTGAAAAAACTGATCTACTTGCTGAATTAGATTTTTATCTTTTCGATTAAACCCTTCACCAAGAAAAAGCGCATGTTCCTTCATAATCCGTAACCAAAATCGATTTTCAGTTAAGGACCTTTCGATAAATAATTGTTCTGTTAATGATTCAGAAGGTGCGGCTTTCAATTCGGGCGGAAGCAGCATAGCCCTTTGCTTATCCATGACAAAATGATCAGGAATTGGTTGTTGTCCGTTAGTCATTAAAATCCCACCTCATTTGTAAAAATTTCACTACTACACCATGTATATGAATAGACGATACCCATCATACTTAAACTGCATCATTAAGAACTGTAAATCTAGTATTTTGTAAAGAAAAGATAAAAAAACTCATATCTCATTAGGACGTGAGTTTTCCTTTTAAAAAATATCTTTTTATTTATTACCTGGCGCAGGCTGGTCCACTCCCTTAATACGATGTTTATGTCCATTATCTTCTGTTGTATAAAAATCGTAATAATGGACATGCATTCCATTTCCAACTGGAATAGCTGGTCCTGAGTGCGCCTTATAATAATGCGTATGTCCATCTTCGAATACTACATATCCTTCTGTATAGTGTATATGTCCTCCGTCCTGTACCGAAATTGGTGGAGAGGTTACATCTAAGCATTGATGTACATGCCCCGCCTCAACAGATGTATAATCAACAGAACCATGATTATGATTAGGTACAAATCCTGAAACAAAATCATCTTTTCCTACCCTGTTCACTCTGCTCACTCCTTGGCCATCAGGATAAACTTTATAAACTTATATGCTTAAAATCAAAATTAATACCTATTAGTTCCCTATTTGCTTACTGTTGAGTAATAAGAATAATTAAGTAATTTAAAGTACATATTATTACTGTTATAAGTCAAAAGGAGGTCATTATCATGAACAAACAACGAGCACAAGAGATTGCATCTTCACCGGTTATGGCTAATGTAACCTATAATGGAGTTCCGATTTATATTCAAAATGTAGATGAAAATAATGAAACAGCTAGAATTTACCCCCTTAATGAGCCTCAAAATGAGCAGGAAATTCCTTTATCCAACTTAATAGAACATTAAACAAACAATAATTTTTAATACAAACACTACTCAGAGTGATGTTTGTTAGGGACAGCTCATACAATTGCTTGTCCCTATTTTACACATGAAATATTCAACCTCAAAATCTAAAATACTTCTGAATAATACGTTGGGATAAGTGTAATTTTATTGAACTTGTCAATTAGTTGTTAAATCCCATAGTTACTAGAATATTGTTAATCTATGTTTCTAGTGAAATATTTTTACACTGGAAACAAATTTCATGCACATAGGACTAGAGTCAAAACAAAATAATTTAAAAACGTAGAGTAGGATTTCCTTAAATGACATAGAAATTATATAAAGTGACAAAAAGGGGTAATTTCCTCAACAATACCAACCATTTCAAGCAAATTCCCTTCAAATCCCCTTCAATTTCCCCGTAGATTGGTTTTTTCTTGCAACAAAAATCAAAAAAGCAAATTTTATTTTACACGAAACATAATTTTCACAATAAATTGAATCAACTATAAAAAATGAAATTGGGAGGAGTATGATGACGCAACTCGATTCTTTGCACCCAATTGTAGAAAAGATAATCAATAATATTGAAAAAGTGATTGTCGGAAAGCGAAAGGAAATCATTCTTACCTTAGCGGCTCTCTTAACCGAAGGCCATGTACTATTAGAAGATGTACCAGGTGTCGGGAAAACAATGATGGTACAAGCCCTTGCAAAATCCATCGATGCAAATTTCAAACGGATTCAATTTACTCCTGATTTACTGCCATCAGATGTAACAGGTGTTTCTATTTATAATCCGAAAGAATATCAATTTGAATTTATGGCAGGACCTATTATGGGAAATATCGTGCTAGCTGATGAAATTAACCGTACATCACCAAAAACGCAGTCAGCCTTGCTTGAAAGTATGGAGGAAGGCAATTTAACAGTAGATGGTATAACAAGACCTTTACCAAAGCCATTTTTTGTAATAGCTACACAAAATCCAATTGAGTATGAAGGAACGTATCCTTTACCAGAGGCTCAGCTCGACCGTTTCTTACTAAAGCTAAAAATGGGCTATCCCACACCGGAAGAAGAATTTGAAATTTTAAATCGGACAGAAAAAACAAAGCCTATCTCTCATTTACAAGCCGTTATTACAATAGAAGAATTACTACACTTACAACAAAACGTACGGGCAATATATACAGACAAGGCCATCAAACACTACATCGTAAAAATCGTTAATCAAACCCGATCTTATAATTCCGTACAGCTAGGGGCTAGCCCCCGTGGCTCCATTGCTTTGATGAAAGCTGCACAAGCTTATGCGCTCATAAATGGCAGGGATTTTGTCATTCCAGATGATGTTAAATGTTTAGCTCCATATGTTTTAGCCCATAGACTCATTTTAAAAATAGAGACGAAATTTGAAGGGATAACACCAGAAAGCGTTATCATAAAAATTATCGCCCGGACTCCAGTACCGGCTCAAAAGGCGAAAAACTCCTAATGAAACAGCTACTACGAAATGGTCGTCACGCCGGGAAGCTATCGTTGCTTGCTTTATTCATCGCTTTAACATTTGTATACACCATGTTACAAGGAGAATTTGTAAGCTGGTTTCTATTTTACACCTTTAGTCCTTTCGGTCTTTACTCATTATTGTTACCCTTTTGTGCCTTGTGGAACGCCGAGGTGAAACGCATAACAAATCAAAAGGAGTTTACAGCAGGACAGCAGTTCTTATGCACTATTACAATAAAACGAAAAATCCCCTTCCCCTTGCTTTATTTAATTGTAGAAGAAGTGCTACCCATGGAGTTCAAAACTCGCAAACAATCAAAAAATGCAAAAGTGTTATTATTTCCAGGATTCAAGCGAAATATTTCATATCAATATGTAATCGACGCAATCCCAAGAGGAGAACACACCTTTTCGAGTGTGCGTGTAAAAACTGGTGATGTATTCGGGATTATCGAAAAAGAGACAATCTTTTCAGTTCCCGATAGATTTTTAGTTTATCCCCAATATGTAGACATAACTTATAGACAATTAGAAAACGATTTCGAACAAGGAACACTCTCATCAAATGTGAATGTAGCAAGAGATGCAACAGTCTCATCTGGTGTCAGAGACTATAAACCTGGTGACCGTTTTTCATGGATCGATTGGAAGGCAACTGCTCGAAAAAACAAGATTATGACGAAAGAGTTTGAACAACAACGAAGTCATGATGCCGTGATTTTCATGGACAGAACCCCCTCTCCCCTGTTCGAATTGGTTGTTACGTTTACAGCTTCTCTCGTGAGGTCTATCCTAAAACAAGATTCACAAGCATCATTTATATCCGCCGGAAAAGAACAAACCGTTCTTCCTTTACGTCATGGTGAGACACAATTACAACAAATTTTTCACCATTTAGCAAAAGTACAAGCAGACAATATGTTTCCGCTCTCTCAAACTGTAGAAATAGAGTTAAAGAAAATCTATCAACCAGTAACATTCATACTTGTAACAAGTAATCTTTCTCCCGATATTCAAAAAGTTGCTGACAGTATATCACTGAAAAGCAGTAAGCTAATGATATTTGTCGTCAAGGAAAAAGTACATCAATTCTCAAAATTGGAACTAAGCCTACTCGAAACGCTAAGAAAACAAAAAGTATTCGTGAAAGCAGTTTATGAGAATCATTATACAAATGTATTTTTTGAGGTGAACAAATGACCATATTACCTTTAAATAATAAATGGGATATCAGTAGTTTCCTAATGCATTTATTTGGTTTTCTCATTTTATTAGAATGGTTGCGACCACTTATAGAAATTACAGACATGGTGAGATTGAACCTCTTTACAGGATTTATAGGAATTTGCTTCATTCTCTCTTTTTTTCAAACCCGATTCCAAATTTCGATAAAGATTTTAGTCATCTTATTTATGATTCATTCGGTAGATTATAAGGGACCTTTTATTCACCCTGCTTGGTTGGTAGAATCCTTATCTGATTTCTTTCACAATACCCCCCTTCTCTTTCAAGCAAATTGGTGGGATCTTTCCAAATCTTTTCAGACCTTTTTATTTTTTTTAGTTCTTTGGTTTTCGTGCTTCCTCACCCTTTATTGGCTGATTCACCAAAAACGCGGACTCTTATTTCTTACGTTAACCGTTATTTATATTACAATTTTTGATATATTCGGCTTATATGACATGAACAAGGCGATTATTCGTACAATTATAACGGGTCTTTTCATGCTCAGCCTTCTCCAGATTGAACGTATAAAAACGTTCGAGAACTTACAAAAGCATACCAAATCCACACCGCAATTGCTCATCCCAATTACGGTATCTATTATATTTACGATAACTATTGGATATTTCGCTCCCAAACCCGGTCCTCAATTATCCAATATTGATACTTTCTTCAGATTCGATACACCTTCAGCAAATAAAGAGACAACAATCAACAAAGTCGGTTACGGTATGGATGACTCTCAATTAGGCGGTCCTTTTAAATGGGACGACACAGTTGTTTTCACAGCGCAAATGCAAAATAGTCAATATTGGAGAGTTGAAACAAAAGACTTTTATACCGGAAAGGGTTGGGAAATTTCTGATAACCCGAAAAAAATTTCTTTTAAGAATAAAAACAACGTATTGAGTTGGTATGAACGGAATACAAAAACGGAAACTACCGAAGCAATTATCACCATGCAAAAAGACTCACCTCACCTTATTTATCCCGCGGGATTAGTATCGGTTGAAGCTGCTTCAGATGTATCATTCCGTGCAGATCCCTTTTCGGAAAAAATCGATATGATGAAAGAAGGCTCTTCTACTACCTTAAATAAATATAAGGTGACTTATAAGACTCCTCATTTTTCTATCGAAAACTTAAAAGCTGTAAAAGCGGCTGAGGGTCTAGAGGCAAGCTCTTATTTCATAGAAAAATATACTCAATTACCCGACTCATTACCAAAGAGGGTAAAAGACTTAGCGATAAATCTTACAAAAGATAAAAACAATCGATACGATCAAGTATTAGCTGTTGAAAGCTACTTCGCAAATAATTCTTTTGTATATGAAACAGAACATGTTAAGGTTCCTGGAAAGGATCAAGATTATGCAGATCAATTTATATTTGATACAAAAAGTGGATACTGCAATAATTTTTCCACGTCTATGATTGTTTTACTTCGCTCTATTGGGATTCCGGCACGCTGGGTAAAGGGCTATACCGAGGGCACTCTTGAAAACAAAGTAACGAATTCAGATTATGAGAATATTTACACAATCGATAATAACAATGCACACTCTTGGGTTGAAGTATACTTTCCAGGATACGGATGGGTCCCGTTCGAACCAACAAAGGGTTTCAGCAACCCATATAACTTTACACATGACGCTTCTGCTTCAACTGCCACTTCACCAAATAGCGAAACTACGATACCTAGCAACGAACAAACTCCACAGCGAAATGCAGAAGCAAAACAAAAAAATTTAATAGAAGATACCGAAGTCCTCTCTAACGGAAAGATTATGGATTCCAAAAAAGGATTTTCATGGGGATACTTGTTCCTTTGTATCATATCAATTAGCATAACTGGCTATGCCCTCTTTACTACTAGAATAAAGTGGTTCGCATTTTTTATCATTCTCTCCTATAAATACCGAAAAGGAGATGATGTTTATGCAAAAGCTTATGATGCACTTTTAAAACAACTGGAAAGAACCGGCATCTCACGCAACGAAAGCCAAACATTGAGAGAATATGCAATCCATGTAGATAACCTTTACAATTCGACTGATATGCAAAAACTCACTCTTAGTTATGAAAATGTTATTTATCAAAACCATCCTGCTACATCGGAATGGAGCAAGTTCATACAATTATGGGAAAAACTCATGAAAAAAGCATCCTCTCCACCCAAGTCGAATGAATTTGATACGTTCATTTAATTGAGTAAGGCGATTTCTATAATTAGAACAAAACCTTTTATTAATTTATCAGATTTGTAATCATAATAGTCTCATGATCATGTGTTTTAGATAGTCCTTACGAATAATTAGATTCCTACTTCAAATTTAATTCAACTTTGAAATCCTTGATATCAGTAGTATCAAGAATTTCAGTTCTTAGTAAAAATAATCAATATTCTCAATACATTTACAGACACACAAAAGCGCGGTTCCTGATTACTCAGAAACCGCGTCACATTAATGTTTATTGCGTTTTATTTTTAAAATATTAATAAAGAGACATATATTGATCGCGTTCCCATTGGTGAACTTGCGTGCGGAACAAAAATCAATAAAGATTTGTATCTATTAAGCTATGCATAAATGTTGTAGTACCAATGTTTAACGACAATTGTTTGTATATTGACTTTCGATAATATTCGTTTGCTTTTGAAATAAATATGGTCAAAATATGGTCATTAAACGGCCGACAAAACATAGCCTCCTGCTTTTGCGGGCTTTTCTTCTCTATTTTCTTATTACGGATAAACTTTGATATGACAAGAAAGATATGTGGGCGAATTGTGGGTAAAAAACACCTAGCAAAAGTTTGCTTAAATTTGGCATTATGTTGCTTTTTTGTTTCCACAAAGGAGACAAATATTAATGAAGAAACTTGTGGACCTCGGCATGATCCGCCAGGTATCTATGAAAAGTAATTCTGATATGATGCAAACTGCTAATGCTATAGTAATTCGACCTATTGTGGAAGAAGTGTCCGACAAGGAACCTACTAAAAGTCCTACAAAGTGTCCTACCATTAAAACAACCCCTGTTTCCTTAAAACAAAATATAAAAGATATAAACAAACGTAATAGTAATGAGACTAGTAATACTACTGAAGAGAATATTCAACAAGCTGATTTTGTTGCTCACTGGGTTCCAGAACGTTTCGTTTCTTTAACTAGCTCTTTTTATTCTGAATCAAAAACAATTCAAGAACTGTGGAAGGTTGTAAGACAGTGTAATAGAGTTGTTAATTACACAACAGGTGATAAAGCATTTACTAAAGACCAGGAGCTTACTATTGGCTTAAAAGCTATTAAAGAGTTTGTTATGAAAGTGAAGTCTGGAATAAAAATGAAGTATGGTAAATTTACTTATTTCAATGGGATTGTAAATAACTTAATGGACAAGTTCTACTTCGATAAAGAGTTTATGGGATTATAAAAAAGCTCCCAAACGCTGAGGAACCAATAAGAGAATTTTTTTAAAAAGCATATGGAGCGGGATTTTCTACAACCGTAATACATTTTTTCATATTGTTAAAACACTCAAAATTTTTCTTAAGGATGGGAAATCTTTATATCTTATTTATATAATTTATGTTATCGTTCAATATGTTAATTAATTACAGTACTTTTTAAAAGGAGGATACATAATGAAAGCAACGAAACTCCTATCATTAGCAATACCTGTTCTATTATTAGTAGGTTGTGGGGTAGGAGATAAAGATTCTATCCCTAAGACTGAGGAAACTAATAAAGCAATGTCGAAAACAGTAATATCTGAAAAACAGTATCCGTATTATATTTGTGAGCAACTGGTAGAGTTTCAATTCAAGAAGGATGAAATACTGTTAAAACTAGGAGAAGCTTCAAAAGATAATAAGAAATATAAAGATGTATTTAAAACAGCAAACGATATGGATGAAGCCTTAGACCGTATGGAGAACATAATAGTACCTGATAAATACAAAGACATTCATAAACTCGTACAAGAAGGGATAACAGATGCAAGAAAAGGAACAAAGTTAATAAAAGACGCTGATAAAGACGATGGACTGAAGATTCAAGAAGCTGTATTAAAAAGTTCTCCACATATGTCAGGTGTAGATGGAGAACAGTGGAGAGAAGCAATTTATAAGTTAAATCAGGAAACCAAAGATGCCTACGCCAAAGCACTTGATAAGAAAATGGAAGAACATACAAAGTAATAGAGTAACTTGTAATTATACATACAATCATTCAACTAATAAGGGGTAATAGAAATATGAAAGCAAAGAAACTTGTAACGTTAGCACTTCCAATCATGTTATTAGGGGGTTGCGGAACAGACAAAGTAGAGAAGAAAGCAGACACAAAGGTAGAAGCAAAGGCAAAAGAAAAGGAAAAGCTATCGAAAGAAGCATACCCTTCACGTATGTCAAACTTACATTATGAGTTAAAGTTGAAGATGGAAGACCTAACTGCACTAGCAAAAAGAAAAGACAAGGATACAAAAGAGTTAAACAAGGAAATCCTAAAAGGTGCAGATGAATTACAACAAATATTCGATAAGTTTTACAAGATAGACCCACCAAAAGAGTTTGAAGAATCACACAAAACTCTTATAAAAGCAATAGACTGTTATAAAGAAGCGTTTGACACACAAATAAGTCTAGCAAAAAGTGGTTCTGTAACAAAGAAGAAGACGGAACAATTAAAAGAATTAATGTATAAAGGCAATGACTACTTAGAAGAAGGTATGCAACCAATTGAGAAAGCTGTAGACCATACCGCAAGATAGAATCAATCGTATGACCCTATCACTTTATCAAAAGACGGTAAAGAAATAATTGGTGAATGGGGTAGTTATGTTGGTGACAAGTTCACCAAAGGAACAGAGTTCCGTCAAGATGGTACATACACCATATTTGATGATGAAGACAACACACCTTATGAGAACTCACATATGGATGGGAAATGGTCTTACAATGGAGACAAGAAAGAAATGACATTAACAATAGACGAGTATGTAAAAGACGGCAAAAAGGCGAAACCTGGTGAAATGAAACAATCTATGTCCTATACGATGGAGTACTTTAGAGATGGTATATTCAAAATGGTAGGCGACGATGGTAGCAAGATGCACCAAGTAAAACGTAAGTAATAGTTAGTAATGGGTTACTTATCAAAAGTAACCTGTATTACATATAAACAATACAAGAGGGGTATTTAATCATGAAAGCAAAGAAACTAGTATTGTAGATAGCGATAAACCACTAGAGGATAAAGACCTAGAGTATAAAGAGAAGTCTAAGGATATGTTAGCTACATTAGACAAAATAGATAGTCTAGACCCAGAGTATAAGCACGGAGACCTTCAAAATAAACTAAGTGAAGTTACAGGTTTAGTACATGACTCTTTAAGTAAAACAAAATACGGATTAAGTACGAAAACCGTAAAGTCAATTCACGAAGGTAGGAAACCAATGACTGATGCAACGGAAATGGTAGACAAAATATACAAGGATTTTAAATAACCGTATTCAAACAGAGAGGTTGTACATATGAAACGAAAAACACTAGCAGTCGTAGTTCCTGCTCTCCTACTCACAGGGGTAATAGCTGGTTTCGGAAACGGGGAAACATCGGTAGGGACGAAAGTAATGTCCTTAGTAGTACCTGTTCTACTAACAGCAGGGTTAGTAAAGAGTTGCAATAATAAGGAAAAGAAATCTAACAACATCACAGTAAGCGAAAGAGTATTTGAGACAGACGAAGAAGGTAGACTAACGAGTAAAACAGACTATGTTGCAAAAGTGCAAGGGGTAGCTATGGTTTGGGTAGAAGCACAAAAGAAATTTGGAGAGTTACAAAAGAAAGACCCTTCATTCCTTAGCACACACAATGAGTTAAAGCAAGCAGTAAGTGAAATGAAGTCAGCAAACAAGAAATTAAGAGAAATTAAACCACCAATACAGTATGATAACTTGCAATCAGATTTATCCCAATCTCTAGATATTCTTGATAAAGGACTAGACACAATGGTAGATGGGTTTACAACATTAGATGAAACAAAGATTAATAAGTCATCTGAACTGATTGATGAAGGTAGTGACGCTCTTATGAAGTCATTTGGTGCTATCTTAAACTTGACAAAAACGGAAGACGAAGAATCAGAAAACATCTAAAGGGGTATAACAATGAAACGTAAACTATTAGCAGTTGCATTGCCAGTTATGTTAATTAGTGGGGTAGGTTGTTCTAAAGACAATGCAGAAAAAAAGAAGACTGGTAGTTTACAAGTAGCAGTAGATTATAAAACTTCTATACTTGACTTAAGTAAAGCGTTAGAAAGCAAATTATCTATAGAAGAATTAAAAGAGTTACTTATGAATGCTAAAGTTTAATACATAGTAAAAAAGCCGACTCAATTAAGAGCCGGTTTCTTTTATGTTAACGTACGTTTACGTATGCATCACTAGCTGTAATGTAGTACGTATTCCCTTTCGAATTGTGTACTTTGTATTGTGGTGATCCATTGACAGTTACTTTTTCATCGATTGTAAACCCTAGTCCTGCATCTAAAGTACCAGCAACATCTTTATCCTGCCATGATGGGGAATCATAGAAACGTAGGTTGTCCACTTTAGATACAAGACGTTTTCCTGCAGTCGGATTAACTGACTCTTTTTTCTCAAACTTGATGTAAGAAGGATTGTTATATACCCATTGATTTCCTCCAAGATTTAACCAACCATCTTTTTCTCCCCATACTTGGTATGATTCTGGTTTATTTAACTGACGAATAACAGAGTAACTTGCACCTGCCCCTTTACGAAGAAAAACCCTCAACACGTTATGTGTCAAAGGTTTAAGCCTCTTAGTAAAGAGACATATATTGATCGCGTTCCCATTGGTGAACTTGCGTGCGGAACATATCCCACTCAATTTCTTTCGCTTCGATGAAGTGCTCAAGTAAATGTTCACCTAATGCACCACATACAATTTCGTTAGATTGTAGTGTAACTAACGCTTGTGCTAATGTTGCTGGTAAGTCAACGATACCTGCTTCTTCACGTTCTTCTTTAGTCATTACATAGATGTTACGATCCACTGCAGCTGGCGGAGTTAATTTATTTTTAATTCCGTCAAGACCTGCTGCTAATAATGTTGCCATTACTAAATATGGGTTTGCAGCTGGGTCAACACTACGTACCTCTACACGTGTACTGATACCGCGAGATGCTGGAATACGCACTAATGGACTACGGTTTTGTGCAGACCATGCTACGTAACAAGGCGCTTCATATCCAGGTACTAAACGTTTGTAAGAGTTTACAGTTGGGTTAGCTACCGCTGTAAATGCCGGGGCATGTTTTAAAATACCTGCGATAAAGTGACGCGCATCATCACTTAATTGTAATTCACCATTTTGATCGTAGAATACGTTTTCTCCATTTTTGAATAGAGATAAGTTACAGTGCATACCAGAACCGTTCACTCCGAATAATGGTTTCGGCATAAATGTTGCGTGTAAACCGTGTTTACGAGCGATTGTTTTTACAACAAGTTTGAATGTTTGAATGTCATCACATGAACGAAGTGCATTCGCATATTTAAAATCAATTTCGTGCTGTCCTGGTGCAACTTCATGGTGAGATGCTTCAATTTCAAAACCCATTTCTTCAAGTTCAAGAACGATATCACGACGACAGTTTTCCCCTAGATCCATCGGCGCAAGGTCGAAGTATCCACCGTTATCATTTAGTTCTAATGTTGGATTTCCTTTTTCATCAACTTTGAATAAGAAGAACTCCGGTTCCGGTCCAAGGTTGAATTCTGTAAATCCTAGTGCTTCCATTTCTTTTAACATACGTTTTAAATTGTTACGTGGGTCACCTTCAAATGGAGTGCCATCAGCATTGTAGATATCGCAGATTAAACGAGCTACTTTACCTTTTTCAGCAGTCCAAGGGAATACTACCCAAGTATCTAAGTCTGGATATAAGTACATGTCAGACTCTTCAATACGAACAAATCCTTCAATTGAAGATCCATCAAACATCATTTTGTTATCTAGAGCTTTCGTTAACTGACTAACTGGAATCTCTACGTTTTTAATAATCCCTAAAAGATCCGTAAATTGTAGACGGATATATTTTACATTCTCTTCTTTCGCTAAACGAAAAATATCTTCTTTTGTGTACTTTGCCATTATATATTCCTCCTTAGTCCCTCTAAACACCTTCAGAATCAGTAATCTTTAGTGAAAAAACCTTGAAATATCACCTTGCCGTAATGAAGTTCGATTGAATCTACCTGTATGCTGCAATTCATCTCGAAGAATTTTACGAAGCTCGGATTTTGAAATTTCTTTCGTTTCTTCTTTTACTTTCACTGCTTCTGTTTGATTTTCTTTCATTTGTAACACTTGTTTAATACCAGCCATATTTAAGCCTTGATCTAACAAATCTTTAATTTCTAACAACTTATCTACATCATTAAATGAAAACAATCTACGATTTCCCTTTGTACGGGTTGGGAAAATTAAATTGTGCTCTTCATAGTAGCGAATTTGACGAGCAGATAATTGTGTTAAATCCATTACAATACCAATAGGAAACAGCGGGGCAGAACGTCTATCTTCTTTCATTGTTTCAGTTCCTCCTTCGCCTTAACTGTTTCTCATTTTATATCATGTTATGTTTGATGTCAACAGATGTTAGCTTTTCTAACATGATTTTTTTTATAAATTTTTTCATTCTTTTTTAAAATGGCATAAATACCTTTTTCTATACAAAAAAGCTGCCGAAATCGACAGCTTTCCCTTACGAAATTGTTAATAGATTTTTTTCAATTAACGCATCGATCGCAGAACAAATCGCAATCTTCACGTGAGAATAAGTTAATCCACCTTGCACATAGGCAACATACGGAGGACGAATTGGACCATCTGCTGATAGCTCAATACTTGCACCTTGAATAAACGTACCTGCAGCCATAATGACATCATCTTCATAACCTGGCATATAGCTTGGATACGGTGTAAAGTGAGAATTAATTGGAGATGCGTATTGAATTGCTTGGCAAAATGCAATCATACGCTCTTTGTCATCAAATTGAACAGACTGAATTAAATCTGTTCTTGCAGCATTCCAAGTTGGTGATGTATTCATTCCTAACTTTTCTAAAAATGCAGCCGTAAAGACTGCCCCTTTTAACGCTTGACCAGCAACATGAGGAGCTAAGAAGAAACCTTGATACATTTCTTGTAAGCTATATAAAGATGCCCCTGCTTCTGCTCCAATACCTGGAGATGTTAAACGATATGCACAAGCTTCTACATATTGTTCTTTCCCAACAATGTAGCCACCTGTTTTTACAATTCCACCACCCGGGTTTTTAATTAGAGACCCTGCCATTAAATCTGCCCCGACATGGCACGGTTCTAACTCTTCAACAAATTCTCCGTAGCAGTTATCTACAAATACAACAACATCTGATTTAATCTCTTTTACAAAAGAAATCATCTCTTTAATTTCTGCAATTGTAAATGACGGACGAGTCGCATACCCTTTTGAACGCTGAATACCAATCATTTTCGTATTTTCCTGAATAGCTGCTTCTACAGCTTTAAAGTCAACGCGTCCTTCCGCCGTTAACGGTACAGCATTATAACCAATGTTATATTCTTTAAAAGAACCAACACCTTTCCCGCGCACACCAACAATCTCTTCTAACGTGTCATATGGCTTCCCTGTTATATATAATAATTCGTCACCAGGACGCAAAATACCAAATAAAGCTGTTGAAATCGCATGTGTACCTGAAATAATTTGCGGACGAACAAGCCCTGCTTCTGCTCCAAATACATCAGCATACACCTTTTCTAATGTGTCACGACCAATGTCATCATAGCCATAACCTGTTGTTGGAATAAAGTGTGAATCACTAATTTTATGTTTACGAAAACTTTCTAATACACGGAATTGATTACTTTCAATTATTGTATCAATACGTTTATGTACACCGGTAATTTGTTCTTCTACTTCTTTTACAATAGGAGCGATTCTTTCTCCATTTTTCAAACGATCAAACATTTTTATTCTCTTCTCCTTTTTCCACTAAAAATCTCTTTAACTGTCCATTCAGCGGTGAATGAGCAAATATATAACCTGTACACTCATACAAGAATCCATCTTCTTTAAATTCCATCCCAGTTAATACCGTTTCTGTTTTTAAAAGCGTTAGTAATCTACCTTCACTCGGAGGAATCATGACCTTATACGATTCCATCTCTTCCATCATCTTCGTTCCTACCGATTCTTTCAAGCTTAATAAATCTGTTTCTTCAAAAGCACTGGTCATAAGAAAATCATTTTTTGGAAACGGAATAAAATTCTGATGTAATCTATCCTTCTTATTGTAAACCGTAATAATTGGAATGTGGTCAATTTCAAGGTCTTGTAGTAATTTTTTCACCGTCTGTTCATGACCTACATAATTTGGATCTGCAGAATCAACGACATGTAAAATCACATCCGCTTCCCTCGCTTCTTCCAGTGTAGAGCGAAACGCAGCAACCAATGATGTTGGTAAATCTTGAATAAACCCCACCGTATCAGTTAATAGCACCGTATACCCACACGGCAATTGCATTTTTCTTGTTGTTGGATCTAACGTCGCAAACAGCAAATTTTCTTCAAATGTGTCTGCTTCTGTTAATCTGTTAAATAACGTCGATTTCCCAGCATTTGTATACCCAATTAACGAAACTTGAAATACTTGATTATCCTTTCGGCGCTCACGATATCTTTTCCGGTGCTCCACAACAATCGCTAACTGCTTCTTAATCTCATCAATACGAGAGCGAATGTGACGACGATCTGTTTCTAGCTTCGTTTCACCAGGACCTCTCGTACCAATCCCGCCTCCAAGACGTGATAGCGCGAGCCCTTGCCCCATAAGACGTGGCATCGTGTATTGTAGCTGAGCTAATTCCACTTGAAGCTTACCTTCTCTTGATTTCGCACGCTGAGCAAAAATATCCAATATTAGTTGCGTTCGATCGATTACTCTCGCATCTAACATAGCTGATAAATTACGAATTTGGCTCGGTGTTAATTCATTATTAAATATAATAACAGCTGGTTCTAATTCTTCCGTCAGCGCTGCAAGTTCTTCTAATTTCCCCTTACCTATGTAAGTAGCAGGGTGAAATTTCGGACGTTTTTGCGTTGTAGATACCAAAACTTCTGCACGTGCCGTCTTCGCTAGCGATGCGAGTTCTTTCATGGAATGCATAAACCGTTCATCATCATCTTGCGGCAATTGACAGCCAACTAATATGACTTTTTCTTTTTCTTCCATCAAATATGTTCACTCACCCTTTTCGAAAATTAAACCTTCTAATATAATAGCAGAGGAAGCACATTTCATCTAGTTAGCGAGGGAGAAAATTCATGGCATGGGAGATTTTTAGCATCATCGGTACAATTGCCTTCGCACTCAGCGGAGCTATTGTCGCAATGGAAGAAGATTACGATATTTTCGGGGTATATATTTTAGGGATGGCAACTGCCTTTGGAGGAGGTGCCCTTCGTAATTTATTAATCGGTTATCCAATCGGCGCTTTTTGGCAACAAGACATGTTATTTCAAATTGCACTTTTATCAATGACGATTATCTTTCTATTTCCAAATAAATTAATTAAGCATTGGAAAAGATGGGAGAACATCACAGATGCTATCGGCTTATCAGCATTCGCTGTACAAGGAGCACTTTATGCACAAAAGCTCAACTTACCTATTAGCGCTACAATTGTTGCAGCTGTTTTAACAGGGATTGGCGGTGGTATCATTCGTGATTTATTAGCACGCCGCAAACCTCTCGTCCTTCGCGCAGAAGTATATGCATTTTGGACGATTTTAGCAGGATTTTTAATTGGTGCCAAGATTATTGTCAGTGACTGGGCTCTATACACCTTATTTATTTTTATTGTTTGCTTCCGCATGATTTCCATTCATTACAAATGGCATTTACCGCACAGACGCTTAGAGAATAAAGAGCGTTCCTTGCATAAATAGTAAATTCACCTCTTTACATGACGTAAAGAGGTTTTTCTTTTCCAACGTTTTTTTCTGTTCAGAGTGTCCATACTAAACTTTAAAGCGAGGTGAACATAATGACAAACCACGTAAACAAAGGCGCTCAAAAAAGCTCAGTCAACCAAATTAGCTTCGACCCAAAATCCGCCCATGAAAAAAGCAAAAAGATGGAGCGATATCATAGGGCATATCAACAAAAAGCTAAAGAAGAATAGAGGTGATAAAGAATGGCAAAAGGAAACAACAACCGCAATCGCGGACAAAGTAGTAGCGTTAATCCACAAGGACTTGCATCAGATGTAGCTGATACAAGTCCAAAAAGCAAATTAGAACAACGAGCAAAAACAAAAAATACAAAATAGAATACGATGCATTACGTTTCTCTTCCATAATAAAGTAAACGCACAGTTTATGAACTGTGCGTCTCTTCTTCAAGCGTTAAATCACTACTTGATATCCCAATTAAATCATACTTATCGTATGCATCCTCTTGCAATAAGCGCATTGCCTGTGTACGAATGGATTTCTCAACAATATTCCGGACATAGCGTCCATTACTAAATGATGTAATTTGTGATGAATATTTCACCGCATGTAAATGATCACGGAATTTCCATTCCGCCTCTTTTGATAATTGATATTCTCGTTCATCATACATTCTCTTCCCAATTTCAAGCAACTGATTCACTGTATAATCCGCAAACTCAATAATAAATGGAAAACGCGATTGCAAACCTGGATTTAAAGAAAGGAAATGATTCATCTCTCTTGAATATCCCGCTAAAATCAAAACAAATCCATGTTGCTTATCTTCCATATGTTTGACAAGCGTATCAATCGCTTCTTTTCCAAAATCTTTCTCTCCACCACGCGCTAACGAATATGCTTCATCAATGAACAATATTCCACCCATGGCTTTTTTAATTAAATCTCTTGTTTTTTGTGCTGTATGCCCAATATATTCTCCCACAAGATCCGCGCGTTCCGCTTCGACTAAATGCCCTTTTGATAAAATGTTCATCTCAAATAATAATTTCCCAATCATTCTTGCGACAGTTGTTTTCCCCGTTCCTGGATTTCCTTTAAATAACATATGAAGCACTTGCTTTTCTGACTTTAAGCCAATTTCTTGCCTTTTCTTATTTACATAAATCCATGCATAAATTTCTTTTATGATTTTTTTTATATCTTCCATTCCAACAAGTTTACCCATTTCTTCTTCAATCCGCTGCAGCATCTCATGCTTCGTAGACGTTTCACTTGAAATTACCGATTTCTTTTCTGGAGCAGGTACTGAAAATTTTTTTCGGTGATTTAACACAATATTAATTTGATTATTATTTTTCTTTCGCATTGATTGTTCCATACAATCACCTCTTTTTATCGACTCACCAAAAAATATCATTAATTTTTCCACTTCCCATACAAATAACTGTTTTCAGAAAAATTTGTTATAATATAAGAAAAAACAGGGTGGTGGGAATATGGAAACAAAGGAAATTCATGATACGGTACAAGCTTTTTCTTCCTTTTTATTAAATAAAGGAAGAAAACCTTCAACCATTAAACGTTACGTCTATGATATTGAAGATTTTGGGCATTGGTTAGAAAAAAATAAAAAACTTTCCTCTAGTAATATATGGGCTACACTTTGTACAAAAGACTATGAAGATTATTTTTCCGACTTAAAAAAGAAACGGCATTACTCTGAAAAAACAATGCACCGTGTTTTTATTGTCTTAAATAGACTATATCAGTTTTTAAACCTCCCAAACCCATTAAAGGACATGAAACTCGTCATCCAACCTAATCGCGCGTTACGTGATGAAGATTTCATTTCAAAAGAGGACGAAAAACGCTTAAAACATACTCTGACTTCATTAGAAGGATTATCAGAGAAACAACGCCCTGTCCGTCCATTACTAATGGATCGTAATATTTCTATTGTAAATTTACTCATTGACTACGGCTTATCCCTACAAGAACTTGTATCATTAAATATGCATCACGTTCATTTTGAAACGAATACAATTTCCATTCCAGCAGTAGCAGGTGTTGAAAGAACCATTAATTTAACTCACGACGACAAACAACAACTATATAACTATTATAAAAAAATCCCTGAACCAGTTCGTCCCAAATACCATAGTGATGACCCGCTATTTGTGGCATTTGATTTCAACCGTAACACATATCGGTGGGTGTACGAAAATGATGCTCCAAAAGCACTAACAGAAATAGCCGTCCAAAAAATGATTCGTCTTGAGGTGGCACGGGCAAATTTACGGAAAGGCATTTCCGGCCAACACTTTCGAAATACATTTATTTTACGGTTAATTGAACAGCACATCCCAGAGCAAGAAATCATGAAACGCGTTGGTTTCAAATCAAAAATTTCATTAAAAAGGTATTATCAATATGCAAAACAAAAAGAAAACGCCTTATAAATGGGCGTTTTTACTATTTTTCACATAAACTGCCCGTTTCCCTATTCCTTTTTATCTTTAACTTGCATCTACTATGATAGGTTTTTCACCATCTCAATTAGAAAGGAGCATTTTAATGTCTTATTTTAATGATAACCAAAAAAAGATTTCAAAACCGTATTTTCCAACACAACCTCATCGTATTCCGACAGTCCATTATACCCCTATTCCTAAATTATACGCGAATCTTTTTTCCGATACTTTAAGTGACCTAACTAATATTATTCCAGCTGTATTTTCCAATCCAACAGAATCTAACACAAAAGAGCTTATAACCTTATTAGAAATAATAAAGGGGTTCCTGGAACGTTTAAACTTAACGCTTACACAGCGAGAAGCTGGCATTGCAATTGTCGAAAATTTAATTACTATTTTGGATAATCAACCTTTTGTAGCAAATGCAACATATATTGAATTACAAAACCTACTCAACTTTTCACTGTATATCACTAAATTATTTAGAATCAATCATCTTGTGTTCCAAAAAATCATCATGCAAATAGAAAATTTACAAATTACTTTACTACAAATTGCGTCAATTGAAATGACTGGACTTCAAGGCGAACAAGGACTTCACGGCGAACAAGGTATTCAAGGCGAGCAAGGGCCTCAAGGCGAACAAGGGCCTCAAGGCGAACAACGACCGCGCGCCGACCAAGCACGTCGGGGCGAGGAAGGACCGCGGGGGGAGGAAGGACGGCGGGGGGGGGGGGG